>NZ_BAAAKJ010000287.1:9177-16337 GCF_039527695.1 Kitasatospora putterlickiae | reverse complement strand
GGACCAGCTGCCGCAGGCCGTCACCACGGTCGTCGGGGACGTCTCGCGGGAGGAGGACGCCCGCCGGATGATCGCCGCCGCCGTCGAACGGCACGGCCGGCTCGACGTCCTGGTGGCCAACGCGGGGGTGATTCCGCTGCTGGAGATCACCGAGGCGTCCGCCGAGGACTGGGACCACGTGATGGCCGTCGACGGTCGCGGCATGTTCCTCACCTGCAAGTACGCCATCGAGGCGATGACGCCCGCCGGGGGAGCGATCGTCTGCGTCTCGTCCATCTCCGGCGTCGCCGGGCAGCGCGGCCAGGCGGTCTACGGCCCCGCCAAGTTCGTCGCCTCGGGCCTCACCAAGCACCTCGCGGTGGAGTGGGCCGACCGGGGCGTCCGGGTCAACGCCGTCGCCCCCGGCACGATCACCACCGAGCGGGTCGCCCGCCTGCGGGACGAACCCGGCGGGCCCGAGTACCTGGCCGCCATCGAACAGCTCCACCCGATGCGCCGGCTCGGTTCCCCGGCGGAGGTGGCGGCGGCCGTCCTCTTCCTCGCCTCCGACGAGGCTTCGTTCATCACCGGTGTCGTCCTCCCGGTGGACGGCGGCTACCTCGCCCAGTGACGCCCGGCGCCCTGATGGTCTCGGCGGTCTCTGTGGTCTCTGTGGTCTTTAGCGGTCCCGGCGGTCGGCGGTCTCGGTCAGGGCGGAGACGCCCTCCGCTCCGCGCCCGGCCGCCAGTGCCCGTTCGGTGAGGGCGAGCGCGGCGTCGAGCACACCGGTGTCCAGGCCGTGGCCGCGCGCGGTGCGGGCGACGTGCGCCAGACCGGCGGCCGCTGAGGCGACGGTCGCCCGCTCGCCCGGGTGACGGCCCTCGTCCACCCGGCGCGCCCAGTCGTCCATCAGCGCCGGCAGCATGCGCGGCAGGCCGTGGGCGTACGGGGCGAACTCGGCGGCCGAGAGGCCTTCGGCGCGGGCGAGGGCGAGGGCGTGCAGATAGCCGTGCGCGGTGGTCCAGAACAGGTCGAGCAGCGCCGTGTCGTACGCGGCGGCCCGGCCGGGGTCGGTGCCGACGTGGTCCACCGTCCCGGCGAGCGCGCCCAGGTCGCCCCGGTGCGCGCGGAAGACGGCCTCCTCACCGCTGCACACGATCACCCCGCGGGGCTGTCCGATGGTCGGGGTGGGGCTGAGGATCGCGGCGCTGAGCACCTGGGCGCCGTATCCGGCGGCCAGGTCGGCGTTGCGGCGCGCCTCCTCCGGGGAGACGGAGGTCAGGTTGACCAGGGTCCGGCCGTCCAGCGCCGGGCCGGCGGCGTCGAGCACGGCGCGCGCGGCGGTGGCGTCGCGCACGCAGAGCAGGACGAGCGGACTCGCGGCGACGGCCTCGGCGGCGCTCACGGCCGTGCGCGCACCGCGCTCGGCGAGGCCGGGGGCCCGGCCGGGCGTGCGGTTCCAGAGCGTCGGCGAGTACCCGGCGGCGAGTAGCGCGGCGGCCAGCGCCCGGCCCATCGGGCCGAGGCCGAGCACGGTAACGGGCCTGGGGGAGGAGGGGGTTGAACGGTCGATGGGGTGCGATCGGTTCTCTGTCACGGCGGTTACGCTAGAGCTTGACGTCGATGTCAGAGTCAAGGGTCCCGGGCGGACGGCGGGGACCGCGGGGACGGTGGGGGTGGCGGCATGCGGATCGGTGAACTGGCGCAGCGGACCGGGGCGAGCCCGCGAGCCCTGCGCTACTACGAGCAGCAGGGCCTGCTCCGCCCGGCGCGCAGGCCCAGCGGCTACCGCGAGTACGGGGAGGCGGACGTGCGCACCGTCCACGGCATCCGCACCCTGCTCGCGGCGGGTCTGAGTTCGGCGGTGATCGGCGAGATGCTCTCCGGGCTGCCCCTGCCGGGCGAACGCCGGCCCGGCCCGACCTGCCCGGAACTGCTCGCCGGCCTGGCCCGTGAGCGGGCCCGGATCAGCGGGGAGATCCACGAACTCACGATGGCCCGAGGACTGTTGGACGACATCCTGGCCGCCGCCGCACCGGGCGAGGCGATCACCGCGCCGCGTCCGGAGCCGTTCTCGGCTCGGCGGGCTCCCCGGAGAAGATGACCTCGCCGCGGTGCAGGACGTGCACGGCGGCCGCGCCGGTGAGGGTGTCCGGGAGGGTCTGCGCCGTGACCACCACGGTCCGGCCGGTGGCGGCGGTGGAGGACAGCAGGTGCGCGTGCAGCCTGGCGGCGGCGGCCGGGGCCAGCCCCCGGTCCGGCTCGTCGAGCAGGAGCAGCCGTGGTGAGGCGTTCAACGCGCGGGCGATGGCGACGAGTTGCCGCTGACCGCCGGAGAGCGTGCCGGCCCGCCGGGGGAGCAGCGCGGCGAGTTCGGGGAACAGCTCCAGCGCCTCGCGCGCCGGACCGCCCCGGGCGGGGGCGGCGAGGGTGAGGTGCTCGTCGACGGTGAGCGAGGGGAACACGGCCCGCTCCGCCGGCACCAGCGCGAGCCCGAGCCGCGCCCGCTGGTGCACGCCGAGGCCGGTGACGTCCCGCCCCCGCCACACCACCCGCCCGGCGTCCGGCCGCACCAGCCCGGCCAGCGCGTGCAGCACGCTCGTGCGGCCCGACCCGTTCCGGCCGAGCAGCACGGTCACCCGCCCGGAGGGCGCGGCGAGGTCCACGCCGTGCAGGGCCTCCAGCGGGCCGTACCGCACCCGCACGGCCCGCAGGGCCACTTCGACGGGCATGGGGGGCTCGCCTCCTGAGGTTCGAGTGCGGGTTGACGGTTGGAAGCTGGAAATCTGTCAGCTGATATCTGTCATCTGTCATCTGAAATCTGTCAGTTGTCAGTTGTCAGCGCCGCCCGTCCGTCACCGCCCCCAGGCGTGGACCACCCGGGGGTCGGCCAGCACCGCCGCCGTCGGGCCGGCGGCGACCACCCGGCCGTCGGCCATCGCGTAGACGGTGTCGGCGAGCTCGGCCACCAGGTCCGGGTCGTGCTCGACCAGCAGCAGGGCCATGCCGTCGTCGGCCAAGCCGCGCAGGACGGTGAGCAGCCGGGCGGTCTGCGCGGTGTCCAGGCCCGCCGCCGGCTCGTCCAACAGCAGCACGCGCGGCTCGCCGGCCAGCGCCCGCGCCAGTTCGACCAGCCGCAACACGCCCGTCGGCTGCCCGCCGGCCGGCTCCGCCGCCAGCGCGCCCAGGCCGAACACGGCGAGCGCGCGCGCCGTCCGACCGTCCGCCGCCCCGGACCGCTGCTCGGCCCCGACCCGCACGTTGTCCGCTACCGACAGCGTCGGGAACACGGCGATCTGCTGGAACGTCCGGGCCAACCCGAGCCGCACCCGTTCGTGCACCGGCAGCCGGGTGACGTCCCGGCCACCGAGCAGCACCCGCCCCGCGTCGGGGCGGACGGTTCCGGCGAGGCAGTCGAACAAGGTGCTCTTCCCCGCACCGTTCGGCCCGATCAACGCCGTCACCCGCCCCGGCGCCGCGACCAGATCCACCCCCGCCACCGCCTCGATCCCCCCGTACCGCCGTACGATGCCGCGCGCTGTCAGCCGCGCGGTGGGCGGCGTGCCTGGTGGGGTGGTGGTGTGTCGGCGTCCGCTCATGGCTGGGTCTCGCTGGTGGCCGGTTGGGTGGTGGGTGGGGTGCCTGGTGGTGCGTCGGCCTTCGGTCATGGTTCGGCCTTGCCGGGGTCGGGGCCGGGGCCGGGGTCGGGGCCGGGGCCGGGGCCGGTGGCCTGGCGGCGGGTCGTGATCAGGGTGCGCAGGTGGCGGCCGGTGGGGGTGAGGCGGACGGCGGGGCTGAGGGCTGGGCGGGGGGTGCTGAGGTGGGCGAGGCCGCCGGGGAGGCGGCCGATGGTGGCGGCCAGTGCGCCGACCGCGACGGCGGACACGCCCGCCGCCGTGCCCGCGTCCAGGCCGGTGATCAGGGCCGCCGCCAGGATCGCGGCGAGGGCGTTGTCGGCGCCCGCGACGACGACGGCCGCGAACCAGAGCAGGCCGAGCACCGGGTCGAAGGCGGCCGGGTCGAAGGCGCGGCCGGCCATGCCCATCAGGCCGCCGCCGAGCGCCGCCAGCGCCGCGCCCGCCACGAAGGCGAACAGCTTGAGGCCCGGGACGTCGACCCCCGCCGCGGCGGCTCCGGGCTCGTGGTCGCGCATCGCGCTCAGCGCCCGGCCGGTGCGCCCGCCGTGCAGGGCCCGCACCACGGCCGTGCCCAGGCCGAGCAGCAGCAACTCGGCGACGTAGAAGGCGCGATCGCCGGCCAGGAACGCGGGCCGGTCCAGGATCAGCCCGGTGGTGGCGTACGGCTGCTGGAAGACGAAGCGGCTCAGCGTCGTCCCGACCGCGAAGGTCACCAGCGCCAGGGCCAGGCCGCGCCGCCGGATGGCGGGCCACCCGGTGAGCAGGCCGAGCGGCGCGGTGGCGAGTACGGCGAACAGCAGCGCGGGCGCGGCCGGCAGGGCGGGGAGGCCGGGGATCCGCCCGGACATCAGCAGCGCCGTCCCGAGCGCGCCCAGCCCCGCGTACCCGGCCTGGCCCAGTGAGATCTGCCCGCCGTAACCGGTCACCACGACGATCGACAGCAGCACCAGCGCCAACGCCGGAACCAGCAGCGCGCTGCGCAGGTCGTTGCCGCGGAAGCCGAGGGGGAGCAGGAGCAGGACGACGCAGACGGCCCGCGCCGTCCAGCCGCCCCGGGCCCGCACGGGCGGCGGCTGTACGGCCCGGACGTCCGGCCGGCCGCGCTCGTCGTGCCCGTCGGCGAGCCTGGGGCCGGCCAGCAGCGCGGCGGCCAGCAGCGCCACCACGAACAGGTTCGCCTGCACGGCCTGCACCAGCGGCAGCAACTGCCCGTCCGGGCGGAACCGGGTCAGCTCCGCCTGGAGGACGCCCAGCCCGAGCCCGGTCACCACCGCGACCGGGATGCTCCGCAGCCGGGCCGCCACCGCGACGGCCATCGTCTCCATGACCAGCAGCGGCAGCCCGTACGGGTCGAGCAGCAGGTAGGGCGCGAGCGCGACCCCGACCAGTCCGGCGGTGAACGAGCCGAACGCCCACCCGGCCGCCGACACCCGGTCGGCGTCCACTCCGGCGAGCTCGGCGAGCCGACGGTCGTCGACCACCGCCCGTAGCCGCAGGCCGAACGGCGTGAACCGGGTCGTCGCCCCGACCGCGAGGGCGAGCACGAGGATCGCGACCAGTTGCGCCACCGTGTCCGGGCGCAGCGTGTGCCCGCTGGGCAGGGGGATCGGCGCCCCGCCGAGCGGGGACGGCGCTCCGCCCACCGGCGCGGCGCCCCACACCAGCACCACCACCCCGATGATCAGCACGAACACGCCGAGCCCGGCGACCATCGTCTCGGCCGGGCCGGCGCCGCGCCGTTGCAGCGGCCGGTACACCAGGACGTCCAGCAGCACCCCGAGGGCGGGCGCGGCCAGGAGCAGGCAGCAGGCGACGGCCGGCCAGACCGGCCAGTTCCGCTCCACGACCAGGTCGCGCAGCAGGTAGGCGATGAGCATCGCCTGCGCTCCCTGGGCGAGGTTGAGCACGCCGGTGGCGCGGTGGCAGACGACCAGGCCGATGCCGCTGAGCGCGGCGGCGCCGCCGACGGTGAGGCCCGCGAGCGCGAGGTCGACGGTGAGGCCCGTCGAGTCGAGACCGGCCGAGGTGAGGACGGCCGAGGTGGGGACGTTCACGGGCCCGCCGCCTCAGCCGGTCGGCGGGCGCGGGTCGCCCGGATGGGTGGCGGGGGCGTCCGGCATCCCGTCGGCCGGCGGCGGGTCGCAGAGGCGGCAGGGCGTGAGCCCGCGCTCCCGGACGGCGGGGGCGTCGACGGGGGCGGCGGAGGATTTGCCCGCCACCAGCGGGCAGTCGGGACGGTGGTAGAGCGTGCCGCCGGGGACGGCCAGCGGGGGGCCGGTGGCGGCGCCGGTCCCCGTGGAGCCGGAGGGTTCGCCGGGCTCGCCGGATGCGCCGGGTTCGACGAGCAGCGCGTAGAGGTGCTCGATCCGGCGGTCCGTGGTCGTGGCCATCGCCGCAGGTGACGGTCGCGGCCCGGCGCGGGCGCGGTCGGACGGGCGCACGGCGACCAGGACGACGCCCGCCACGATCAGCGCCGCGCCCGGGAATGTCGCCGAGGCCAGGTACGGGATCTGCTGCTCGACGAAGCGCTCGCCGGACACCCCGTACCAGCCCAGTACGCAGAGCACCGCGCCCACGGCGACCAGCGCCCATCCGGCCCATCCACCGCTCTCCCGCGCCGACCGTACGGCGCGCGCCGCCGCGGCCTTCGCGCGGTTCGCGGTGCTGTGCCGCCCGGATTGCGATTCGTCCATGGATCCGCCTTGATGGTGTCACTTGCGACGTTTCCAGGATCGGCCTGGAACAGCATCCGGAGGAGCGGGGCGAGGGGAAGACCATGCACGTGAGGCAGAGCGGCATCCGTCGGCGCGACGCCCGTCGGCGCGGCGGCCCGGTCCTGCGGTCGGCGGGCGTCCTGCTCGCGCTGCTGCTGGCGGGCACGGTGGCGGGGTGCGGTGACGGCGGGTCGGAGTCCTCGACGGCGAGCCCGTCACCGCCGGCCACCGCCACCGCGACCACCACCGTCACCGCGACGGAGACGGCCACGGAGACGGCCACGGGGACCGCGAGCCCGAGCCCCGGGGCGACCGCGCCCGCCGATCCGGCGACGGCCACCACCGAGATCACCAACAACTGGCAGAAGTTCTTCGACCCGACCACCCCGATCCCCGAGAAGGCCTCGCTGCTCCAGAACGGTGACGTGCTGCTGCCCGTCCTGGAGGGCTTCTCCCAGGACCCGCGGGTCGGCCAGGTGAAGGCCGCGGTGACGAAGGTGGAGTTCACCTCCGCCACCGAGGCCACCGTCACCTATGAGCTGTCCCTGGAGGGCAGTGTGGTCGCGCCGGCCGCGAGCGGGCAGGCGGTGCTGGACAACGGCATCTGGAAGGTCTCCCGCTCGACGCTCTGCGGTCTGCTGGTCCAGGCGGCCGGTGCCGGCGGTACCCCGATCCCCGGATGCGGCTGACCCCGGTCCGCACGCTCGCACCGGCGCTCGCGCTGATCGTCGCGCTGGTGCCGGCCGGGGTGGCCGGCTGCGGGACGCGCCTGCCGCCGAGCGCCTTCGGCGCCCGCCCCACCTCGGCGGGCGCCACCGGCACCCGCACC
>NZ_BAAAKJ010000287.1:0-9156 GCF_039527695.1 Kitasatospora putterlickiae | reverse complement strand
CGGCAACCCGGCCTCCGACACCGGCGTCACCCCGACCGAGATCCGGATCGGCGTCGTCACCTCGCTCACCAGCCCGGTCGGCAGCGAGGTGTTCAGCGGACCGCGCTACGGCGCCCAGGCGTTCTTCCAGGCCCTCAACGACCACGGCGGACTGCACGGCCGCACCGTCAAGCTCGTCACCTGCGACGACGGCGGCAGCGGCATCGGCAACCAGGACTGCGTGCACCGGTTGATCGACCAGTCGCACGTCTTCGCCTTCGTCTCCGGCAGCGTCCTCGACTACGCGGGCGCCCCCTACGTGAGCGGCAAGGCGGTGCCTGACGTCGGCGGCCAGCCGATCGGCACCGCCTACGACCGCTGGCCCCACCTGTACGGCGTCTACGGCAGCGGCGCGCCGCGCGACGGGCACGCCGTCGGCTGGAACGGCACGCTCTACCAGTCCACCGAGGTGTTCCGTTTCTTCAAGGAGCGGCTGGGCGCGACCAGCGCCGCCGTGGTCGCCTACAACCAGGCCGACTCCGCCCGCTACGCCGCCCAGCTGCGCGCCGGTCTGGAGGCCGAGGGCTACCGGGTGCTCATGCAGACGGTGGACTTCGCGCTGCCGAACTTCCAGGCGGTCGCCGCGGCCGTCCGGGCGGACGGCTCGCAGCTGCTGTTCGACGCCATGGACACCCGGGGCAACGCCGCGCTCTGCCGCGCCCTGGACGAGGCCGGGGTGCGGGTCGCCGCCAAGGTGACCAACGTGCAGAACTGGTCGCAGGCCGTCCGCACCGACTACCAGTCCTCGCCCACCTGCCGGAACGCGCTCTGGGCCACCTCCTCCTCGCTCAACTACGAGGACGTCCGCTTCCCGGCGGTCGGCGCCTTCCGCGCGGCGATGGCGCAGTACTACCCGGACCGCGAACCGCTGCTGTCGGCCTGGGAACTGGAGGGCTGGGCGGGCGCGCAGTGGCTCACCGACGCGATGGACTCGTGCGGCGCGGAGCTCACCCGGGCCTGCGTCGAACGGTTCATGAACCGCCCCGAGCCCTACGACGCGCACGGGCTGCTGCTGCCCGCCTCCTTCGTCCCGAGGCCGGCGCCGACCGGGCCCACCCGGGCCTGCCTGAACGCGGCCCGCTGGCAGGACGCCGCCGAGGGCGGGCTCGGGGGCTGGGTCACCCAGGTGGAGTCCATGACCACCACCTGCTTCGACGTGCCGCAGCTGCCCTACAAACCGTGAGCCGCCCGGCCGCCGAGCACGTCAGGGGCCCGGGCTCAGCCGGGGCCGGGGCCGGGGTCGGGTTCGGGGCCGAGGCTGAGGCGGTCCACCACGACCATGGCGGCGTCGTCGTCCAACCGCCCGCCGACGTACCCGAGCAGGTCGCGGCGCAGGTGGTGCAGCAGGGCGGCCGGGGGCTCGGCGGCGTGGGCGGCGGTCCGTTCGGCGACCCGCTCGGGCAGGGGGTAGAACCGGCGTCCGGCGTCGCGCGCCTCGATCACGCCGTCGGTGAAGATCAGCAGCCGGTCGCCGGGCGGGAACGGGAACTCCACCACCGCGTACGGCTCCGGGGCCAGCTCGCCGAGACCGAGCGGGGGCGCGGTGCGGCCGGGCTCCAGGGTGGTCACCCGGTCCTCGTGCAGGAGCAGCGGCGGCGGGTGGCCGCAGTCGACCAGCCGGACCACCGCCTCGTCGTCGGGGATGTCCAGGACGAGAGCGGTGATGAAGGACTCGCCGCTGCCGTCCGCGTCTGCGGGGGTGAGTGGCTGTGGACGCGGGACCTGCCGGAGCAGCGGCGGGAGCTGGAGGCGCGGCCGCTGGGCGCGCTGCTGCTCGGCGAGCTGGGCCAGGTCCCAGGCGATGCTGCCGTCCAGGTGGCCGACCAGCCCGGGCAGGTCGGCGTACAGGTGCGCCGCCGCGCGGAAGGCGCCCAGCAGCAGGGCGGCGTCGCCGAGCGAGGACAGCCCCTTGCCCCGGACGTCGCCGATCAGCAGCCGGGTGCCGGAGGCGGTGCGGGCCGCCGCGTAGAGGTCGCCGCCGACCTGCGCCTCGGCCTCGGCGGCCAGGTAGACGGAGGCGAGCCGCAGCGGGCCGATCCGGTCGGGCAGCGGGCGCAGCAGGACGCGCTGCGCCGCCTCGGAGACGGAGCGGACCTGCGCGAGTTCGCGCTCGTGGCGGTCGCGCAGCACGCGCAGGCCGACGATGAGGGCGGAGACGGCGAGCAGGGCGCCGAGCTGGGTCTGGTGGTTGGCGGTGGTGACGCCGTCGCGCAGACCGCCGATGACGGTCAGCGCGGCGATCGCCAGCACGGCGACGGCGGCGGTGGTGCGGGGGCCGGCCAGGGAGGCGGTCAGGGCGGGGGCGACGATCAGCAGCGGGCCCAGGTGGATGTCCGGCGGGGCGAGCACGTCGACCACCGTGATCAGCACGATCAGCGCGAGCGGGATCGCCGTCAGCGCTCGGCGGCCGGGCCGCCAGGAGCGACGGCGGTCCCGGGAACGCCGGTCGTCGGGGGGTCCCGCGCGGGGGTGCCGCGCGCGGGGAGGCTGCCGAGGTGGCACCTCTCCTCTGTACACCGTCCGAGTGGTCCGCCGCACCCCGGGACGGGGCTGGACGGGACGGGACGGGACGCGGGCCCGGCCGGTCAGCCCTCGGCGCCGTAGCGGGTCAGGTAGCCGGCGAACCGGGCGACGTCCTCGTCGGCCCAGTCGTTGAACCGGGCGGTGAAGGAGAGCCGCCGCTGTTCGTTGGCCTCGCGCAGCAGGGTCAGCCCGGCGTCGGTGGCCAGCAGGATCTGCCCGCGCTGGTCCTCCGGGTCGGTCTCGCGGCGCAGCAGCCCGAGCTTCTCCAGGGCGGTGACCTGGCGGCTCACCGTGGACTTGTCGAGCATGAAGTGCGCGGCGACGTCGGCGGCCCGGCAGCCGCCGCGCTCGGTGATGAGGTCCAGGATGCTGTAGGTGACCAGCGAGAGGTCCGGGTGCAGCTGGGACGCCTTGTGCCGGGCGCGGCGGGCGAAGGCGGTCAGCTCGCGCTGGATGGTGTCGATCGACGTCTCGCGGTCGGGCACGGTGACCTACCTCCTCGGGGCCTCGGGATCACGGAATCTCGGGGAGATGCCGCTGGGGGATTTCGTTGCACTATACAACAAGTTCGGACGCGGAGGGACGGCGGGCCCGCCAGGCACGCGCGGCCGCGATCCGCCGGGTGGCGCTCGGGTGGGTGGCGAACAGCAGCTCAAGCACCCGGGGCGGGTCGACGTCGGAGACGTTGGTCAGCGCCAGTCTGCGCTGCATCGCGATGAACTGCTCGGGGTCCCCGGTCAGTTCGAGGGCGTGCCGGTCGGCCCGGGTCTCCACCGCGCGGCTCACCGCGCACTGCACCGGGCCGGACAGCGCGCCCAGCAGCGCGGCGACCGCCGCCAGCAGCGGCATCGACCGGGGGTCGGCCGCGTCCGTCGCGCCGGACGCCGACAGCAGCGCGTCCCAGCCCGACGCCAGGCCCAGCAGCGCCACCACGACGGCCGCGCCCACCGCGCCCAGCACCGTGCCGGTCAGCACGTCCCGGTGCTTGACGTGCCCCAGCTCGTGCGCCACCACCAGCTCCACCTCGCGCGGCTCGGCCGTCGACAGCAGCGTGTCGTACGCGACGATCCGCCGGGTAGCGCCCAGGCCCGACACGTACGCGTTCAGCGCCGTCGTGCGGCGCGAGGCGTCGGCCACCAGGACGTCCCGGACCCGGACGCCGTCCCGCTCGGCCAGACCCAGCAGCGCCTCGCGCAGCGGGCCCGGCTCCATCGGTGTGAAGCGGTTGAACACCGGCTCGACCAGCAGGGGGTAGAGGAAGGACAGGGCGGCGGTCAGCAGCGCGGCCGCGCCCGCCGCGGGCAGCCACCAGTACTCGGGCGAGCGGTCGGTGAGCGCGTACAGGCCGAACGCCACCGGCAGGGCGAGGAGCAGCGTGAGCGCCAGCCCGCGCAGGGCGTCCACCGCCCAGCCGGCCCAGCCCTGGGTGACCAGGCCGAACCGGGCCCGCACCGACCGGGCGCCCGCCCCGAAGGGCAGCTGCGCCAGCTGTCCGAGCAGCACCAGGGCGGCGGCCCCGGCGAGCACCCGCGCCGTGCGCGAGCCGCCGAACCAGTCGCCGACCGCCGACACCAGGCCGGCGCCGGCCGGCGTCAGGCCGAGCACCAGGGTGAGCGCCAGGCCGGTGATCCGCCCGCCGAGCGCCCACGGGAGCTGGGCGCGGCGCAGCGCGCGGCCGCGGGCGCGCTGCGCGGGGGTGAAGTCGGGCGTGGGGGTGGGGTGGCCGCCCGGAGTTGGGCTGACAGAATCTGTCATCTGTTATCCGTCATCTGAAATCTGTCAGCTGTCGACTGTCAGCTGTCAGGCGTCGACCGTCGATCGTCATCTTGTCCTTCGGTAGTCAGGATGTCACTCCTCGGCGGGCCCGGTGGCGCCGTGGGTGCCCGCGCGGAGCAACTGGTGGCCGAGGTCGACCAGGGCCCGGCCGACCGCGAAGTCGTCGCCCACCGCCGGCGCCGGGGCGTCGTGCGGATTGCGACGGGCGAGCGCGTCGCTGTGCAGCACGTTGCCGTCGGCGTCGAGCACCGCGTGCACCCGGGTGGTGTCGCGGTCCTCGACCACGTGCAGGGCCAGCCGCCAGTCCTTGGTCCGGACGGCCGGCTCCCCGCCGTCACCTTCCGTCCCGCCCTTCGTCCCGCCCTCTGCTCCGCCCTCCACTCCGGCCGCCGCGCCCGCCGCGAGCGGCGTGGGCCCCGCGGTGGTGCCGTCCGAGCGGACGATCACCACCGGGCAGGACCCGTGCACGGCGCAGCGCGTGCTCACCGACCCCAGCAGCGTCCGGGCGAAGCTCCCGCGCCCCCGGCTGCCGAGCACCAGCAGGTCCGCGCCCTCGGCCGCCCCCAGCAGCACTTCGGCCGCGTGCCCCAGCACCAGGCTCTCCTCGACCGGCACCGGCCGCCGCACGCCGATCACCTCGTCCACCTCGACGGTCAGCGTCCGGCGCGCCGACTGCTCGAAGCCGTCGTCCACCATCGGCGCGAACCAGCCGTACAGCGACGGGTACTCCCACGCGGCCACCGCGTGCACCGTCGCCCCGGTCAGCACCGCCTGCCCGACCGCCCAGCGCAGCGCCGCCTTCGAGGGGGCCGAGCCGTCGATCCCCACCACGATCCGCCGCCCGGTGCCCGTGGTCCCGTTGCCGGCCATGGCACACACACCACCCACCTGTTGTCGCGGACGCCGCGCTCCCACGACGCCTCCACCCTTCCACGCTGCGCGCCGCCCGGGCACCGCGCCAGGGACGGGACGGCCAAGAGCGGTCGGCGGCTTGGACGGGCGGGCCCGGAACGGGCCGAAGGGCCGTCCCCGGAAGGGCCGGCCGGGCGGTCGGACACCGGGCGAGGAGCGGGTTTCGGTTGTGGAGGCGGAGCGAAGGGGGCGCGGGGGAGTGGCGTAGGCTGACCGCTCCTGAATCGACCTTGGGGGAACACACATGCGCCGTGGCGCGGCCACCGTCGCACTGCTGCTCGGGCTGGCCTCCGTGGCCGCCTGCGGGCCGGACGACCCCGATCCGGCCACCGTCAGGGCCGCCAGGTCCGCCAAGGCCGCGGCCGACGCGGCCGACGCCGCGAAGGCCTCGCCGAACGCCTCCGACGGCTCCGGCACCCCCGGCGACCAGGCATCCGGCGACGGTGCCGCGCCCCGCCCCGACGGCAGCATCACGGTGGCGTTCGCCGGGGACGTGCACTTCGAGGGCCGCACCGAGGCCCGGCTCGCCGTGCAGCCGCCCGAGACGGCGCTCGGCCCGATCGCCAAGAACCTCTCCGCAGCCGACCTGGCCGTGCTCAACCTGGAGACCGCGATCACCGACCGCGGAGCCCCCGAGCCGAAGACGTACACCTTCCGCACCTCGCCCAAGGCGCTCAGCGCGCTCAAGGACTCCGGCGTCGACGTCGTCTCGCTCGCCAACAACCACGCCGTCGACTTCGGCGCCGACGGCCTCGCCGACACCCTGGCCGCGAAGGCGTCCTCACCGGTCCCGGTCGTCGGCTTCGGCCGCAACTCCCAGGAGGCGTACGCCCCGTACGTCACCACCGTGCGCGGGGTGAAGGTCGCGGTGGTCGCGGCCAGCCAGGTCGAGGACCTCACCAACCAGAAGTGGCGGGCCGGCGCGAACAAGCCCGGCATCGCCTCGGCGCTGGACAGCGCGGCCCTGCTCAGGGCGGTCGGGGACGCGAAGCGGCAGGCGCCGGTGGTGCTCGTCTACCTGCACTGGGGCGACGAGGGCAAGGCCTGCCCCACCGCCGCGCAGACCGCCATCGCCAAGAAGCTCGCCGCCGCGGGCGCGACCGCCGTGGTCGGCACGCACGCGCACACCATGGTCGGCTCCGGCATGATCGGGGACACCTACATCGGGTACGGCTTCGGCAACTTCCTCTGGTACGGCACCTCCAACTACGCCAACTCCAACGAGACCGGCGTCACCACGCTGACCGTCGGCCCGACCGGCAAGGTGCTCGGGGAGGCCTTCGCACCGGCGACCATCGACGACAAGGGCGTGCCGGTGCCGCAGTCCGGGACCGCTGCCACCGCAGCCCTCAAGCGCCGCGACGGCCTGCGCGGCTGCACCGGCCTGGCCCCCGTCCCGGGCGGCGGCTCCAGCGCCAAGCCCGCGACAGGTGCGGCGCCCGCGTCGGGTTCCGCGCCCGCGTCAGGTGCCGCGTCCCAGCGCGGCGCCGCGCGCACCCCGACTCCTACGGCGACCGCCTCGCGCTGAGTGCGCGAGCCCGGGACGAACGGCGGATCAGCGGCGGATCAGCGGCGTACGGAGGGTGCGGGAAGTGGCCGAATGGGCGGTGCACGGGCGGCGGCAGGTGTACGGGTCGCCGTGGGTGGAACTCTGGCTGGACGACGTGGACATCCCCGGCGTCGGCCGGGTCGACCACCACGTCCTGCGGATGCCGAAGGAGTGCGCCAACGCCGTGGTGACCGACGGGGACGGACGCTTCCTGCTGCTGTACCGGCACCGGTTCATCACCGGCCGGTGGGGCTGGGAGCTGCCCGCCGGGTGGGTGGAACCGGGGGAGGGGCCCGCGGCGGCGGCCGCCCGCGAGATCGAGGAGGAGACCGGCTGGCGCCCGGCGGAGGTCGTGCCGCTGACGGAGTTCGACGCGATGGCCGGAATCTCCACGATGCGCTTCCACTCCTTCCACGCCACCGGCGCGACGCGCATCGGCGAGCCGGCGGACCTGGCGGAGGCGAGCCGGGTGGAGTGGCTGACCGAGGGCGAGGTGGTCGAGCTGCTCGGGGCGGGCGAGGTGGCCGACGGCGCCTCGCTCGCGGCGCTGTCGTACTTCCTGGGGCCGCACCGGCTGGCGGTTCGGGGCGGGGGCGGCGCGCGGTGATCGAGGCGGAGCTGAAGTCGGTGGTGCGTGAACCGGGCGCGCTGCCGCGCCGCCTGGAGGACGCCTACGGGCCGGGCCGGGCGGAGGTCCACCGGAACACCTGCCACGACACCCCCGGCGGTCAACTCGGCTCCTGAGGGCGCGCGTTGCCCATCCATGAGGTGGAGGGGGGTACCGCTGACCTGCGAGGCCACCCGGGTGCGGGTGGCGGAGCTCGACGGGATGTTCCTGGAGGTCGAGACGGCCGTGGCGGACGAGCGCGAACCGCCCGCCGCGCTCGCCGCCGTCCGCGCGGCGCCGGCCGGCCCCGGCGTGCCGGAGGCCGACCCGGCCGCCGAGCTTTACGCCGAGGCCGTCGCGGCCAACCGGGAACGATCGCCACGTCGCTGACGGAGCGTCACTCCTTGTGGTCGGCCTCGCCGTGCTTCCAGTAGCCCTTGCTGTGGACGCGTTCGCGCGGCAGCGCCCAGTCGGTGAGCAGATGGCGGCGGACGGTGGCCACGGCGTGTGCCTCGCCCGCCAGCCAGGCGGTGGTGTCGGCCGGGACGTCGGTGGCGAGCAGGGTGTCGGCGAGCGTGCGGCCCTTCGGGAGCTCCGGGTCGCGGGTCAGCCAGTGGACCGTCAGGCCGGCGCGCTCGGGCAGCGGCAGGGCGGACCCGGTGGCCTCGCCGACCTCGACGAACAGGGCGGCCGGGACGCTCGGCGGCAGGTCTTCGAGGATGGTGAGCGCGGCGGGCAGGGCGCTCTCGTCGGCGGCGAGCAGCGCGTGCCCGGCGCCCTCGAAGGAGGGGCGGCGGCCGCGCGGTCCGGCCAGCCGGGCCGCGTCGCCGGGGCGGACGACCTCGGCCCAGCGGGCGAGCGGGCCGTTGCCGTGCAGCACCACGTCGATGTCCACCTCGCGTTCGGCGGGCCGGTGGTGGCGGATGGTGTAGGCCCGGGAGTGACCCTCGGGAAGGTCCAACTTGACCCACTGGGTGGGGTGTTCGATGAGGAGGGTGTCCAGGGTGGGGCCGGCGAAGGTGAGCCGGACGAGGGCGGGGGTGAGCGGGGTGACGGCGATGACCCGTACGTCGAAGGTCGGCCGGGGGCGACGGAACACGGTGACTCCTGGCTGGGATCGGATGACGCCGGCGGCGGGCCCGGAGGTGAACACGGGCCGGAGGCGGCGCAGTGGGGAAGGAGGGGTGTCAGCGGGGCAGGTGCTGGTCGAGCAGCGCGTCGACGAACGAGGCGTCCAGCGGGCGGCGCAGCACCAGGGCGCGGTGGTAGAGCGGGGCGAGCAGGGCGTCCAGCAGCACGGCGGCGGCGTCCTCGTCGCTGCCGTCCGGGGCCGTCCCCAGGCAGGCGCGGGTGTGCGCGATGTCCCGGGCGCGCAGCTCGTCCAGGAACCCGCCGTGCAGCAACTCGGCGGTGCGGGCGTCCAGTTGGGCGTGGCCGAGGAGCGCCTGGAGGACCCGGCCGGCCGGGTCGGTGCCGAGGAAGGCCGCGAACCGGTGGACGTAGGCGCGCAGGTCCGCCGGGCCGGAGGGCGTCTCGGAGGGCCAGGCCAGGGCGGTCCCGGCGTCCAGGACCAGGTTGTCGAAGAGGATGTCGACCTTGGACTTCCACCAGCGGTAGATGGTCTGCTTGGCGACCCCGGCGGCGGCCGCGATGCCCTCGATGGTGAGGCTCTCGAAGCCCTGCTCCACCAGGAGGTCGTCGGCGGCGTTCAGCACCGCCAGACGCGCGGCCTCGCTGCGCCGTCCGCTGC
>NZ_BAAAKJ010000286.1:34400-47103 GCF_039527695.1 Kitasatospora putterlickiae | reverse complement strand
CCGCCGCTCGCCGGGGAACTGCTCGCGGTGGCCGGGGCCGTGCCCGCAGCCCTGGCGGACCGGGCGCCGGGGCGGGCCTTCGCCGCCGTCCTGGAGGCCGGGGAGGCGGCCGGGCCGTTCGCGCGCGCGCTCGCCCTGCTGGGCCGCGACCCGGCCTGGGCGCTGCCGGCGCGCTGACCCGCTACCGGCCGTCGCGCCGCTCGTCCGGGAAGCGGGGCCCGCCGATGAAGAAGAGCAGCGCGGCGGTCGGGAAGCCGAACGAGGCGACCACCAGCACGATGAACTCCCAGAACATCCCACGCTCCTCGCCCTCGGCCGGCACGTCCCCCGTGGTCCGACGGTATGGCCGGATCCCCCGGCCTGCCACCGGGGACGGGCGGCGCGGCGCGCGCGAGGTGGCACGGGCGGCGCGCCGCGGGCGGCGCGATGTGGCGCGTGCACGGGGCTGGGCCTCCGGCGCACCCGGCGCGCACACTGTCGGGATGCAGGTACAGCTCGCAGGGGAAGCACGGCGGCCGGACCGCGAGAGCGAGGACTTCGCGGCGGCCACGTCGGAGGCGCTGGTGCTGCTCGACGGTTCGAGCTCGCCGACCGGCCTGGAGTCCGGCTGCCACCACGGCACCGCCTGGTACGTCCGCAGACTCGGGGTGCACCTGCTCGCCCGCCTCACCGACCGCGCGGACCGCCCGATCGCCGAGTGCCTGGCCGACGCGATCGCCGAGACGGCCGCCCTGCACGGCGGGCGCTGCGACCTCGCCCACCCCAACACCCCGGCCGCGATGGTGGTGGCGGCCCGGCGGCACGGCCCGGCGCTGGAGTACCTGGTGCTCGGCGACTCGCTGCTGGTGCTGGAGCCGGCCGACGGCCCGCCCCGGGTGATCGGCGACAACCAGCGCTTCCCGGGCGGGGAGGAGCTGCGCCGGCAGGTCTGGTCGACGGTGCCCGGCACCGCCGAGCGCGCCGCGCTGCACCTGGAGTACGTCCGGGCCGTCCGGGCCGCCCGGAACTCCGGCCACGGCCCGTGGATCGCGGCCGCCAGCCCGCGGGCGGCCGCGCACGCCGAGACCGGCTTCGTCCCGCTGGCCGGGCTGCGCGCGGTCGCCGCCCTGTCGGACGGCGCCGCGCGCTTCACCGAGCGCTTCGGCCTGGGCGGCTGGGGCGACGCGCTACGGCTGCTCGCCGAGTCCGGGCCGGCCGAGCTGATCGCCCAGGTGCGGGCGGCGGAGCGGGCCGACGCCACCTGCGAGCGCTGGCCGCGCGGCAAGGCCCACGACGACGCCTCGGCCCTCTACGCCCGGCTCTAGCCGGAACCGGGGGCCGGGCGTCCTCGACGACGGCGGGGTCGACGGTGTGGCCGCCCCGGACGATCGGGTCCTCGGCTCGGCCCGGCGGGTCGATGAAGCCCTCGGGCGTCGCCCCGCGACCGCCTGACGCGCGAACGGCCGGCGCGCGAACGGGCCCCCGGGGCCGGGAACGGCTTCGCGCGGGTGTGTCAGTGGCCGTCGGCGGGGATGGTGCCGAGGCGGCCGGCCTGGAAGTCCTCCATGGCCTGCTGGAGTTCGCGGTGGCTGTTCATCACGAACGGGCCGTAGTGGGCGACGGGCTCGCGGATCGGCAGGCCGCCGAGGAGGACGACCTCGAAGTTGGTGTCGCGGGAGTCCTGCTTCTCGTCGGCACGCAGGGTGATCGAGTCGCCGTCGCCGAAGACGACGGCCTGGCCCCGGTGGAAGGGGCGGTGCTCGGTGCCGGCCGCGCCGTTGCCGGCGAGACCGTAGGCGAGGGCGTTGAAGTCGGAGCGCCAGGGCAGGGTGATCTGGGCGCCGGGGCTGATCGAGGCGTGGATCATGGTGATCGGGGTGAAGGTGGTGCCCGGGCCCTGGTGGCCGTCCAGCTCGCCGGCGATGACGCGCAGCAGCGCGCCGCCGTCGTCGGTGCTGAGCAGCTTGACGCTGCCGCCGCGGATGTCCTGGTACTTCGGGGTGATCATCTTGTCCGAGGCGGGCAGGTTGACCCACAGCTGGAGGCCGTGGAACAGGCCGCCGGACCGCACCAGGGACTCCGGCGGGGTCTCGATGTGCAGCAGGCCCGAGCCTGCGGTCATCCACTGGGTGTCGCCGTCGGTGATGGTGCCGCCGCCGCCGTGCGAGTCCCGGTGGATGAAGGTCCCGTCGATGATGTAGGTGACGGTCTCGAAGCCGCGGTGCGGGTGCCAGGGGGTCCCCTTGGGCTCGCCGGCCGCGTAGTCCACCTCGCCCATCTGGTCCATCATGATGAACGGGTCGAGGTACTTCTGGTTGATCTTGGCGAAGGCGCGGCGGACCGGGAAGCCCTCGCCCTCGAAGCCTTCCGGAGCGGTGGCCACGGTGAGGACCGGCCGGGCGCTCGTGACGGCGGGGTCGGGGGTGGCGACGCGCGGGAGGGTCAGCGGGTTCTCGACGGTCACGGCGGGCATGTCGGCCTCCTTCGGTGGGTGTTCCTCTGGCCTGTGTCCACGAGATTAGTTCAATCCTCAACAAGAAGCAAGTTGAATTTTGAACCAAATCCGTACGGGGCGACCACCCGGCGGGGCGGGCCGCCCCCACCCGTCCATCGTCCGTCAGCCGTACATCCGGCGCATCGTGAAGTCGACCATCTGCTCGACCGCCTTGGCGTCGAACACCATCCGGTGCTCGCCCTCCATGTCCAGCGCGAAGCCGTAGCCGGTCGGCAGCAGGTCGAGGACCTCGGCGCCGGTGACGGTGAAGTGCTTGGAGTCCTTGCCGGCGTAGCGGCGCAGCTCCTTCAGCGAGCTGAACATCGGGATCACCGGCGTCGGCGTGTTGTGCAGGGCCAGGAAGCCCGGCCGCTCGCCGCGCGGGCAGTGCACCTTGGAGGTGATGAAGATGGCCTGGAAGTCCTCCACCGCCATCGAGCCGGTGGTGAAGGCCCGGACGGCGTCGGCCAGCGACGGCGGCGACGGTTCCGGATAGAGGGACTGCTGTGCGCTCGGCGGCTGCTCGCCGTACGGGCCGGGGCCGGGCATGCCGTTCATGCCCGGCTGCGGCCCCGCCTGCTGGTAGGGGTCGCCCGGGTACGCGTTCTGGTCATAGCCGTACACACGGACAGGCTATCGGGAGCGCGGGTCCCCGCGCGGGCGTCGATCCTGACAAGAGCGGGCCGTCCCGACTTGTGGGACGTGACCACGTTCATACGGTAATCCGCGGAGGATTCACCGGCAGGGGCTTGAAACAAGTTACCGCTGGGTAGCATCATGAGGCCTACTGGTGGGTACGGGCGCCCCGAAGCGGAGATGTCCCGGAAGCGACGAACCGGAGATAACGGCCATGGGTCACTACAAGTCCAACCTGCGGGACGTGGAGTTCAACCTCTTCGAGGTGTTCGGCCGCGAGCAGGTGTACGGCACCGGACCGTTCGCGGAGATGGACGTCGAGACCGCGAAGAACATCCTGAGCGAGATCTCGCGCCTCGCCGAGAACGACCTCGCGGCGTCCTTCACCGACACCGACCGCAACCCGCCGGTCTTCGACCCGGAGACCAGCACCGCGCCGATCCCGGCGGCGTTCAAGAAGAGCTACCAGGCCTTCATGGACGCCGAGTGGTGGCGCCTGGGCATCCCGGAGTCGATCGGCGGCCAGGTCACCCCGAACTCGCTGATCTGGGCCTTCGCCGAGCAGATCCTCGGCTCCAACCCGGCCATCTGGATGTACTCCTCCGGCCCGGCCTTCGCCGGCGTCATCGCCGAGGAGGGCACCGAGGAGCAGCTTGAGATCGCCAGGCGGATGACCGACCGGCTGTGGGGCTCCACCATGGTCCTCACCGAGCCGGACGCCGGTTCGGACGTGGGCGCCGGCCGCACCAAGGCGGTCCGGCAGGAGGACGGCTCCTGGCACATCGAGGGCGTCAAGCGCTTCATCACCTCGGGCGAGCACGACATGTCCGAGAACATCGTCCACCTGGTGCTGGCCCGCCCCGAGGGCGGCAAGCCGGGCACCAAGGGCCTGGGCCTGTTCGTCGTCCCCAAGTACGACTTCGACTGGGAGACCGGCGAGCTGGGCGAGCGCAACGGCGTCTACGCCACCAACGTCGAGCACAAGATGGGCCTGAAGGCCTCGAACACCTGTGAGATGACCTTCGGCGCCAAGCACCCGGCCAAGGGCTGGCTGCTCGGCGAGAAGGTCGACGGCATCCGCCAGATGTTCAAGATCATCGAGTTCGCCCGGA
Organism: Kitasatospora putterlickiae; assembly: GCF_039527695.1. Lineage (NCBI taxonomy): Bacteria > Bacillati > Actinomycetota > Actinomycetes > Kitasatosporales > Streptomycetaceae > Kitasatospora > Kitasatospora putterlickiae. Next base: position 42,882 of record NZ_BAAAKJ010000286.1, on the reverse strand, counting down.
TGATGGTCGGCACGAAGGCCATCGCCACCCTCTCCACCGGCTACCTGAACGCGCTGGAGTACGCCAAGGAGCGCGTGCAGGGCGCCGACATCTCGCAGTTCCTGGACAAGACCGCCCCGCGCGTCACCATCACCCACCACCCGGACGTGCGCCGATCGCTGCTGACCCAGAAGTCGTACGCCGAGGGCATGCGCGCCCTGGTGCTGTTCACCGCCTCGGTCCAGGACGACATGGCGGCCGCCAGGCTGCGCGGCGAGCACGACGAGGCCGCCGAGCGCCTGAACGACCTGCTCCTGCCGATCGTCAAGGGCTACGGCTCGGAGAAGTCCTACGAGCAGCTCGCCCAGTCCCTGCAGACCTTCGGCGGCTCCGGCTACCTGCAGGAGTACCCGATCGAGCAGTACATCCGGGACGCCAAGATCGACACCCTCTACGAGGGCACCACGGCCATCCAGGGCCAGGACTTCTTCTTCCGCAAGATCGTCAAGGACGGCGGCCAGGCGCTCACCGCCCTGTCCGAGCAGATCCAGAAGTTCCTCGGCTCCGCCGCCGGCGGCGACGCCCTCGCCGCCGAGCGCGAGCTGCTCGCCAAGGCCGCCGGCGACCTGGAGGCCATCGTCGGCAAGCTGCTCGCCGACCTCTCCTCGGTCGAGCAGGACGTCAAGAACATGTACAAGGTGGGCCTGAACACCACCCGCCTGCTGATGGTCTCCGGCGACGTCGTGGTCGGCTGGCTGCTGCTGCGCCAGGCCGCGGTGGCCCTGGCCAAGCTGGAGGCCGGCGCCTCCGAGAAGGACGTGCCGTTCTACCAGGGCAAGGTCGCGGCCGCCCGCTTCTTCGCGAAGAACGTGCTGCCGACCGTCGCCCCGCAGCGCCTGATCGCCGAGGGCGTCGACAACGAGATCATGGAGCTGGCGGAGGAGGCGTTCTGACGCCCGCCCACCCGTCTCCCGCCGCCACCCTTTCGCCGGGCACGCTGCGCGTGACACCTCTCTGACCGCCTGACCCCACCCTCACGCCGAAGGGCCCGGTCTCCCGATCGGGCCCTTCGCCGTGCCCGCAGGCAGCGCGACCGCGCGTTCAGGCGGCGCGCAGGGCCTGCAGGGGGTCGGTGCGTGCTGCCCGCAGGGCCGGGTAGAGGCCGGCCAGCAGTCCGACCGTGGTGCCGATGAGCGGTGCCGGAAGCGTCGCAGCGGGCTGGAGCACCGCCGTCCAATCGCGGGCGGCGGCGACCGCGACCACCGTCGTCACCCCGAGACCCGTTCCGATGAGCCCGCCGAGGGTGCCCAGCGCGGTGGACTCGGCGAGGAACTGGGTCGCGATGTGCCCGGTGCGGGCGCCCAACGAGCGGCGCAGGCCGATCTCCTGGGTGCGCTCCAGCACCGCCACCAGTGTGGTGTTGGCGATCCCCACCGCGCCGACCAGCAGGCAGATCGCGGCCAGCGCGAGGAACAGGCCCGTGAGGTCCGAGGTCACCTTGTCCTGCAGGCTGTGCGGGTCCGGGGGCGGGACGACGGTGAACGCGTCCGGGGCGTCGGGCCGCAGCGCGACCGGTACCTGCGCGGCGACCACCGAGGCCGCACCGACCCGGGTGGCGATGAGTCCCTGCGCCGCGCGGTCGGGCTCGCCGCCCGGGTTGCCGTACCGGGCCAGCGCCGTGCTCGCCGGGACGATCATGCCGAGCAGCGCGCCGGGCTGCCGCTGCACGTCCGAGTAGATGCCGATCACCGTGTACGGCATCGCGTCGATGAAGATCGCCGGCTGCGCGTCGAGCCGGCTGACGTTCAGCCGGGTCGCCGCGGCCTGGCTCAGCAGGACGACCGGCTGGGCGGTGTCCTGGACGAACGGGTCCATCGTGACGCCGGCCGCCAGGGTCGGCTCCATCGCGGCGACCGCGCCCGGGGTGGCGGCGAGGACGGCGAGCCCGGTGCCCTCGTTCTCGCCGCCCGGTCGGGCCGAGACCACCGGGGCGCCGGGCAGCGGCCACCAGACGCCGCCCGCGCGGACCCCGTCGATCCGGGCGAGCCGGCCGTCCGCGTCCGCCGGGAAGTTCGTCGGCGGGTTGGCGCCGGGGGCCACCCCGTCGGTCCGGGGCCGGTCGGTGACGTTCACCGTGGTCGCCTTCGTCAGGCTGAACTGCTCGCCGATCTGTCCGGAGGCGGTCGCGGTGAGGCCGAGCACCGCGACGAAGGCGCCGATGCCGAGCACCGTACCGAGCATGGTGAGCACCGAGCGGCCCGGGCGCTGCAGGACGCCGGCGAGCGACTCCGAGCCGAGGTCGCGCAGCCCCAGCCGGGAGGACGGTTCGGGGAGCCGGACGCGCTTCACCGGACACCCGCCTCCTCCGCCGCGTCCGGATCGGACAGCGGCGTGAGCCACCCGTCCCGGATGCTGACCCGGCGGCCCGCCCGGGCGGCCACGGCCTGGTCGTGGGTGATCACGACCAGGGTGAAGCCCTCCGCGTGCAGCCGGTCGAACTGTTCGAGCACCGCCTCGGCGTTGGCCGAGTCCAGGTTCCCGGTCGGCTCGTCGCAGAGCAGCAGGCTGGGACGGTTGACCAGGGCCCGGGCGATGGCCACGCGCTGGCGTTCGCCACCGGACATGGTGGTGGGCAGCGCGTCGGTGCGGTGCCCGAGGCCGACCCGGTGCAGTGCTTCCAGGGCGGCGGCGCGGCGATCCTTCGCCGGGGTGCGGTTGTACAGCTGGGCGAGCAGCACGTTCTCCTCGGCGGTGCGGTGCGGCAGCAGGTGGAAGGACTGGAAGACGAAGCCGATCCGCCGGCCGCGCAGGGTCGCCCGGTCCCGGTCGCGGAGGTCACCGGTGTCGATGCCGTCCAGCTCGTAGCGGCCCCGGCTGGGGGTGTCGAGCAGCCCGAGCAGGTGCAGCAGGGTGGACTTGCCGGAGCCGGAGGGACCGGTGACCGAGAGGTAGTCGCCGCGGTGGACGGTGAGGTCGCAGGGGTGCAGCGCGGTCACCGGAGGTTCGCCCGGGTGGGACCGCCCGACCCCGTGCAGGGCGATGACGGGCGGCTCGCCGGCGCGGCGGTCGTCGGACGGATGGCTCACTTGCCGACCACCACCAGGTCGCCGGGCTTGAGCACGGCCCCGTCGGCGGGAGTGACGGCGACCATGCCGTCGGNNNNGGTCACCGGGACGTCGGTCCGGTTGCCGGCGGCGTCCACCTTGGTGACCGACGTCCGGCCGGACGCGTTGGTGGATATCGCGGCGACCGGCACGGCGGTGACGGGCTTGTCGGCGTTGTCCTTGAGCACGGTGAGCCGGACGTTCTTGCCGTTCAGCTCGGCGGGCAGCGGCGCGGTGGGCGCCACCGTGAGGGGGATGTAGGCGGAGGCGGCCGTTCCGTCGGCGGCCGGGCCGTTCTGGCCGTTCTGTCCGGGTGGTGCGGCGGCGGCACCGCCCTGGCCTGCGGCCGGAGGGGTGCCGCCAGCAGCGGCGGCGCCGCCCAAGGTGATCACCCGGCCGGCCGGGGCGGTGGTGGACGGCGCGCCGAGCTCCGCGACCGTGCCGGCGAGCTTGGCGCCGGTCTCCTCGACGAGGATCTCCACAGCCATGCCCGGTTTCACGTCGGTGGCCTGCGCGGGTGTGAGCTGGCCGGTCAGACTCAGCCCGCCGCTGGTGAGCGAGAGCAGGGTGCCGGATGCCGGTGAGCCGACTTGGCCGTTGACGGCCGTGACCGAGGCCGGGAGGGTGGGCAGGAAGGCCACGTGGGCCGCAGGCACCATGGGACCGTTGACCGAGGCCGCCTTGGCCAGGGCGGATTTGTCGGTGGCCAGTTGCTTCTTGGCGGCGGCGAGCTGTTGGTCGAGATCGAGGTCGGTGCCGGCCGCCGGATCGGTGCCGGCGGTGGGTGTCGGGGAAACGGTGGGCGTTCCGGTGGGCGCCGACACGGGAGACGGCGCCGATCGGGCGGACCGTTTCCGCGCGGTGAGCGAATCGACGGCCTGCTGGCTCGCGTCCACCGCCTTCTGCGCGGTGTCGACGGCCTGTTGGGTGGCGGAGCCGGTGGTCGGCACAGGGTACCCGAGCCGCTTGTAGAAGTCGGTGACCGCCTGCGCGGTTCCCGGACCGAACGAGCCCCTGTTGTCCGAGCGGATCGACAGACCCAGTTCCACCAGGGCATCCTGGAGTTCACCCACGTCCGGACCGCTGCTGCCGGGTTTGATGTCCCGGTAGGCGGGCACCGGCCCTTTCAGCGTGAACAGTGGCTGCCCGGACACCTCGGCCAGTAACCGTCCGCCGGCGACTGTGTCGCCGGTCTTCACGGTCAGCTTGGAGACGTACAACTGGGTGATGTCGGCGGAGGCACTGCCGGGCACGATGTCGTACCTCGTCGGCGGGTAGACGACGCCGCGGGTGGGCACCGACTGGTTCAGGACCCGGCTGACGACCGGAGCGGTGATAAGGCTGTTCGCCGGAGGCGCGGCCTGCGCGGCCCGTTCGGCCGGCGACTTCACCAGTGTGGCCGCCCCGAGCCCGCCCACCGAGAGCAGCGCTGCCGCAGCCGCCACCACCAGCAGCACCCGCTTGCGCCGTGCGGAGCGGGTGCGACCGACAGGCGGCGGGCACTGCTGTGCCGGGTTCCCTTCCGCAGGCTCCGAACTGCCTGGACGGATCGTCAACAAGGTTTTCCCCTAAGGCACTTGATGTCGTTCAAGTGTCGCTGATGGAAGGTATTCCGGGGATAAGTGGGCGTGCTCAGCCGGCCTGGCCGCTGGAGGCGACGAGCTGGGCCGCCTTCTTCAGCTGATCGTCGGTCTTCTGCCGGTACTCCGCCAGCTTCGCAGCGTTGGCCTCGATGTACCGGTTGGCGTACGTCTGCTGGACGGCCACGATCACCCCGACGGTGTTGTTGGCGATCTTGCAAGCCACGTCGGCCGTGGCGGTGGCGATCTGGTTGGCGCTCGGCGGCCGCTCGGACGGCTCGCGCCACTTGGCGTCGATGTTGGCGGCCACCGGGTCCTTGTAGTCGAACCCCTTTTCCTTCATGCAGGCCGACCACTTGCCATAGGCCTCGGCCACCCGCGGGTCGTTCGCGGGGATCTTGGGGCCGCCTTCGGGTAGTGCCGCGTCGGAGAACATCGGCAGCGGCCCGACGGTGTCCCGGCCCTTCTGGGCGCAGCCGCCGGGTGGTACCGGTTTCCCGTTGAGCTGGTCGACCTTCTGCCGGGTCCGCGGATCGTCCCCGGTGAGCGCCGTCTGCTCGTCGGCGGACGGTGGCGGGGCGGCGCCGGTGGCGGCCGGGGGCGGGGTGCCCGCACGCCCGTTGTTGTACCCGTTCGACTGCATGCCGTCCGCGTCGAAGTACCCGTAGACGGCGCTGTGCGTCAGCCGCTGTCGGGGGGCGTCGTCGAGGCCGAGGATTTCGGTCGGCCTGGCGGTGAACCCGAACTCGCGCATGCAGTCGGCGGTCACCGCGTCCTGCGCCCGCTGGACCTGTCGAACCTGCGCCACGGTGGGAATATAGGCATCGGTGGGCATGGTGATCTGGCCCGGATCGGTGATCGTCGTCACCGGGCCGAGTGGCGGAGGCGTCTCCGCCGACCCGCCGTCCGGTGAACTGTCGCAGGCCGCCACCGCCAGCGCGCCCGCCACGAGGAGGGCCACTCCTGCGGCGCGGTTCGTCAGGTGCTTCGCCATCTCTCTTCCTCGTGTGTCCGGGGTGGGCGTCGGGCGGTGGGGGGCCCCGCGACCCCGCGGGGCCCGCCACCCGGCGGTCGGGTCATTCGGCCGCCGGCAGCGGTCAGCGCCCGACGATGTTGATGTAGGTCACTTTGACCTTGGGGTTGAAGGCCTGCCAGCCGCCGTTGTACAGGTGGCTGGTGTAGTTCTGGCCGGTGGCGCTGCTGTACCAGTTGAAGTACGACTCGTTGTTGCCGGAGTCGACCTCGTACACGTCATAGATCGCGACGCTCGTCGAACCGTTCTCCGCGAAGCAGACCTTCGGCGGGTAGTTCCACAGGGTGAAGAAGTCCGAACGGGAGTTGCAGGTGGCCGTGTCCACGCGGTAGATGGCGGCGGCCGGTCCGGCCGCCACCACGGAGGCGGTGACGGCAGCGGCGCCCGCGAGGGCGACCGCGGCGATGCGCTTGCGAAGTGCCATGATGTTACAGCTCCTTGGTCGTGCCACTGGATGGCTGATGACTGTGCGGTGGTGCGCGCTGGAGCACATACGCGCCGGCCCTGCCCTGCACGGCGGGGTCGGCGCCCCCGGCCTCCCGAAGGCGCCCGAAGCGCTTCGATCCTGACCTGAAATCGCCAGGAGCAACAGGAAGTTGTGCCGGAACTTCAGCGGTTCGGCGGCTGCGCGCTCCCGTTGAGGACCGAGCCCCGTATGGTGCGTCCCGCTTCAAGAGGGATGTCCTGTGGCGCCCACCACGATGGTTGCGAGTGTTGGTGCGCCTACGTAGGGTGAGGCCCAGGCGTCGAACATCCGGGGGGATGAGAGTGCCTGGACGGGGGAGCCGTTTCGCAAGGCTGTTGCGAACCATGAGAGAGGCCGTCGGCCTCACACAGGAGGAACTGGCCGCACGTTCGGGGCTCAGCTCCCGGGCCATCGGCAACCTGGAGCGGGGGCGGGCGTCGCCCCGCACCGGCTCCTTGCGCCGGATCGTCCTGGCGCTCGGTGTCGAGCACGCGGAGGCCGCCGCTCTGGTCGAGGCGGCGAACGTTCCGGCGGCGCAACCCGTGAAGGCCCTGGAGCGGGAGGTGTCCGGCACCGGCAAACTGGCGGATTCCGATGTGCTGTTGATGTTCGAGTTGGTGGGAGGGGTCGATCCGGGGGAGTGGGACCCGGAGGTCCGCGGGGCGCTGCTGCGCGCGTGCTCCGGCTCTCCGGCGGCTGCCCGGTTGGCGGGGGCGGTGTTGGCGGCCGTTCCCGAGCTTCCGGTGGACGAGTTGGTGAGGAGACTGGAGGAGTTGCGGCCGGCGGGCTGACCGGCGGTCAGCGGGGTGGTGGACGCGGGCGGGGGTGTTGGGTGACGGGCGGGCGCGGAGCGTCAGTTCACGTTTCTGTCTGCGTTCTGCATCCGTTGGGATGCTCCGAGTGTCATGTCCGTGTACGGGCATATGCTCAAGGGGCGAAGCCGATCCCCCATTTCGGCCTCGGCCCTCCCTCGACCCAGGAGCAGCATGTCGACCGCCGCCCGCCAGGCCTTCTTCGACCGGACGCACACCGATGATCTGATCGCCTTCCTCGGCACCTCGCCATCGCCCTATCACGCGGTCGCGAGCGCGGCCGAGCGTCTGGAGAAAGCCGGCTTCCGGCAGGTGCTGGAAACGGACTCCTGGGACGGCGTGGCCGGCGGCCGGTACGTCGTCCGCGGCGGCGCGCTGATCGCCTGGTACGTGCCGGCCGGCGCGGGCCCCGAGACGCCGTTCCGCGTGGTCGGGACACACACCGACTCGCCCAATCTACGGGTCAAGCCGATCCCCGACACCGGGTCGGCGGGCTGGCGGCAGGTCGCGGTGGAGATCTACGGCGGGGTGCCGCTCAACACCTGGCTCGACCGCGACCTCGGCCTCTCCGGCCGGCTCACCCTGCGCGACGGCGGCCGGCGGCTGGTCCAGCTCGACGAGCCGCTGCTGCGCGTGCCGCAGCTGGCGATCCACCTGGACCGCCAGGTCAACGACGGCATGAAGCTGGACAAGCAGCGCCACCTCACGCCGATCTGGGGCCTCGGCCCGGTCGACGAGGGCTCGCTGATCGGCTACGTCGCCCAGCGGGCGGGGGTCGACGCGGCCGAGGTGACCGGCTGGGACCTCATGACCCACGACGTCCAGCCCGCCTCCTACCTGGGCCGGGACCGCGAGCTGCTGGCCGGCCCCCGGCTGGACAACCTGCTCTCGGTGCACGCCGCCACCGCCGCGCTGGCCGCGGTGGCCACCGCCGCCGAGACCGACGGCGCGGCGCTGCCGTACATCCCGGTGCTGGCCGCCTTCGACCACGAGGAGACCGGCAGCGAGTCGGACACGGGTGCGCAGAGCCCGCTGCTCGGCAACGTCCTGGAGCGCAGTGTCTACGCGCGCGGCGGCGGCCTGGAGGACCGGGCCCGGGCGCTGGCCGGCACCGTCTGCCTCTCCTCCGACATGGGCCACGCCGTCCACCCGAACTACAGCGAGCGGCACGAGCCGGGCCACCACCCGCTGCCCAACGGCGGCCCGATCCTCAAGGTGAACGTCAACAACCGGTACGCCACCGACGGCGTCGGCCGGGCGGTGTTCGCGGCGGCCTGCGAGAAGGCCGGCGTGCCGTGGCAGACCTTCGTCTCCAACAACGCCATGCCCTGCGGGACGACGATCGGCCCGATCACCGCGGCCCGGCTCGGCATCCAGACGGTGGACTGCGGCATCGCCGCGCTCTCCATGCACTCGGCGCGCGAGCTGTGCGGCGCGGAGGACCCGTACCTGCTGGCGAGCGCGATCAAGGCGTTCCTGGAGGGCTGACACGTGCGGAGGGGCCCGGT
>NZ_BAAAKJ010000286.1:20705-34358 GCF_039527695.1 Kitasatospora putterlickiae | reverse complement strand
CGGGCCCCTCGTACGAGCGGCGGGCCGGCTACTCCAGGCCGGCCAGCACCAGCGGCAGCCGGCGCGCGCCGTCGGCGGTGAGCCGCACCGGGACGCCCCAGTCCTGCTGATGGACGTGGCAGGCCGGGTACTCGATCGCCGGGTCGTCGTCGCAGGACGCCGCCATCGCCGAGACGTGCAGCACGCCCTCGGTCACCGTGCCGGAGAGCACCAGTTCGCGGGAGAGCGCGCTGTCCGCGCCCGCGCCGGAGACCAGCAGCTCGGGCGGGGTGGCGCTGACCAGCAGCCGGGTGGACGGGCCGTAGCGCTCGTCCAGCTTCTGGCCGGTGGGCGCCCGGAAGACCACGTCGAGGCGCAGCGCGCCCGGCGCGACCTCGGTGGCGGCCCGCTGGGTGCGGTGCGCCACCGCGTCCACCCGGACGGCCTCCTCGGGCAGCCGCAGCCGGGTCAGCCGGTGCCGGGCGGACTCGACCACCACGATGTCGCCGTCGACCAGCACCGCGCCGGACGGCTCGCGCAGGTCGGTGGCCAGCGTGCTGACCTCGCCGCTCGCCGGGTCGTAGCGGCGCAGTGCGTGGTTGTAGGTGTCGCTGACGGCCACCGAGCCGTCCGGCAGCACGGTGACGCCCAGCGGGTGCTGGAGCAGGGCCTGGTCGGCCGCGCCGTCCCGGTGCCCGAAGTCGAACAGCCCGGTGCCGACGGCGCTGTGCACGGCCTTGGTTTCACGTGAAACCCAGCGCAGCGCCGAGGTCTCGGAGTCGGCGACCCAGAGCCGCTCGCCGTCCGCCGAGACGGCCAGGCCGGACGGCTGGGCGAACCAGGCCTCGGCGGCGGGGCCGTCGACCAGGCCCTCGTTGGTGGTGCCGGCCGCGACGCCGACCGTGCCGGCCGCCGGGTCGTACGCCCACAGCTGGTGGACGCCGGCCATCGCGATCCAGACCCGGCCGTCGAACCAGGCGACGTCCCACGGCGAGGAGAGGTCCACCTCGCGGGCCGGGCCCTCGGTCGCGGAGCCCTGCCACCACTGCCGGCCGGTGCCGGCCAGGGTGGTCACGGTGCCGTCGGCCAGCCGGACGCCGCGCAGCGCGTGGTTGACGGTGTCGGCGACGATCACGTCGTACTCCGCGGTGCCCTCCGGCAGCAGCACCAGGCCCTGCGGCTCGCTGAACCGGGGGGCGGCGCCGTCCACCAGCCCGCGCGTCCCGTCGCCGATCCGGCGCACCACGGTCTCGCCGTCGGCCTCCAGCTCGACCAGCGAGTGGTGGCCGGAGTCGGCCACCAGGAAGCGGCCGTTCGGCAGCCGGACCGCCTTGCCCGGGAACCGGAGGTCCCCGGCGGCCGGCTCGGGCGCCACGTACGGGCCGTCGCCGCGCCGCAGCGTGCCCTTCGCGGCGTGCTCCGCCTCCAGCTCCTCGACCAGCCGGGCGATCGCGTGCGCGTGCCCCTCACCGGCGTGCTGGGCGACCACGTACCCCTCCGGGTCGATCACCACCAGCGTCGGCCAGGCCCGCACGGCGTACTGCTTCCAGGTCGCGAGCGCCGGGTCGTCCAGCACCGGGTGGTGCACCTCGTACCGCGACACCGCGTCCACCACGGCCCGGTGGTCGGCCTCGTGCACGAACTTGGGCGAGTGCACGCCGACGATCACCACGGTGTCCCGGTGCTTCTCCTCCAGCTCCCGCAGCTCGTCCAGGACGTGCAGACAGTTGACGCAGCAGAACGTCCAGAAGTCCAGAATGGTGATCTTGCCCCGGAAGTCGGCGAGCGTCAGCTCCTTGCCGCCGGTGTTCAGCCAACCGCCTGCCCCGACCAGCTCGGGGGCGCGTACACGTGCACGAGAGACCATGCGCCAATCAAACAGCACCGGGCCGGCCGGCATTCCGGCGGCGGGCCCGGTGCGGGCGGTCCGGGCGGGTCATCCGGGCGGGTCAGACGATGAGGTGGGGGAGGAATCGGGCGCCCTGGTGGGTGATGGGGCTGTCGTCGGTCTCGCGGATGCCGAGGCCGGCGGCCTCGCCGTCGACCACCCAGGTGCCGAGCACGGGGCGGTTGCCGTCGAAGTCGGGGAGCGGGTGGAGCCGCTGGTAGCAGTGGCCCTCGGCGCCGTAGCGGTCCGGGTCGCCGGCCCAGTCGGCGAGGCGGGTCTCGCGGCCGCCCGGCTCGACGATGCGCACGCCCGCGCCCTCGCGGCCGAGCAGCGGCTTGGCGGCGTAACCCGGGCCGTCCGGGTCGGCGAGCTCGCGCGGGCCGTCCAGGTAGGCGGGCAGCAGGTTGGGGTGGCCCGGGTGGAGCTCCCAGAGCACGGCCAGCAGGGCCTTGTTGGAGAGCAGCATCTTCCAGGCCGGCTCGATCCACATCGTGGAGCCGGTGGAGCCGCCGTGGTCGACGACGTCCAGCAGCTGTTCGCCGAACTCGTCGGAGGCCAGCCACTCCCACGGGTAGAGCTTGAACGCGGCGCGGACGAAGCGGTGCTCCAGGTCGACGAAGCGGCCGGACAGGCCGTCCCAGCCGATGTCCTCCATGGCGATGCCGACCGTTTCGACGCCCGCCTGCTCGGCGCACTCCTGGAGGTAGAGGGTGGTCATCCAGTCCTCGCCCTCGGTGTCGCCGCGCGAGTGCGCGAAGTGCACCGGGCCGGGCGGCAGCAGGTGCTTCTGCCGGCCCCAGGCGGCGACCAGCCGCTCGTGCAGCGAGTTCCACTGGTCGGCCCGGGGGAACCGCTCCTCCATCCAGAACCACTGCGGTCCGGCCGCCTCGATCAGCGAGGTCGGGGTGTCGGCGTTGTACTCGAACAGCTTCGCCGGGCCGGTGCCGTCGTAGGCGAGGTCGAACCGTCCGTAGAGGGTGGGCTGTTCGTCGCGGCGGTGCCAGGACTCGGCGACGGCGGCGGCGAGCCGCGGGTCGGTGATGCCGTAGTCGGCGAACCGGCCGGTGCGGACCACGTGGTCGGCGGCGGCCAGCGACATCTCGTGCAGCTCCTCGACCACCTCCTCCAGGGCCTCCACCTCGGGCAGCGAGAACTCGTAGTACGCGGACTCGTCCCAGTAGGCGTGCGGGCCGCCCTGGTTGCACGGGTCCGAGCACATCGCGTAGATGAGGCCCTGGCCCTCGACGGTGGCCAGCCAGTCGGGGCGGGGTTCGATGGTGCGGCGGCGCACGGCGGATCAGCCCCCGCCCGAGCCGCTGGAGCCGGACGGGCAGCCGAAGCCGCCGCGCTTGGTGGCGGCCTTGTCGAAGGTGCCGCCGGTGGCGGTGGCGGCGCCGGAGCCGCAGTAGTACCAGCGGCCGGCGGTGACGGTGCTCTTGGTGGTGCAGGAGTGGCTGTCGAGGACCTTGAGGGTGGCCGGGTCGACGCAGCGGCTCGGCGGGTTCTTCCCGGAGGAGGACGAGCAGCCGGAGAGCGCGAGCGCGAGGGTGCCGACCATGCCCAGGGCGACGAAGCCGGAGCGGCGGCGGGCGGGGGCGCCCGGCCCGGGGACGCCCGGTGCCGCGGTGCCCGGTGCCGCGGTGTCAGGCGTGGCGGTGTCAGGCACGGCGGGGTCCGGCTGTGCGGCGACCGGTCTGGAGACGTCCGGTATCCGGAGGGGGCTGACGGGCGACGGCTGGGTCATGGCGTCCGATGGTACGCGCGCGCCTCCTGGTGCGGGAGGGCCGGATCCCTCTCGGAATCCGGCCGTGATGGGTTATCTTTTGCCGATCCTTGACCGTGGGAGGAGCCCGCGCGCGGGCGGCCGTCCCACGGCGTGCGACCTGCGACACGGACAACGGGGGGCCACACACCCATGAACGACATCCTGCACGGTCTCGGCGCGGCGGCGGCCTTCGGCGGCGTCGGCGTGGTCCTGCTGCTGCTCGGCATCCTCCTGGTGGACGCCCTGACGCCCGGAAAGCTCGGCCGCCAGATCTGGGTGGAGCGCAACCGCAACGCGGCCGTGCTGCTCAGCTCGGCGCTGCTCGGCATCGGCGGCATCGTCTTCACCGCGATCCTCTACACCTACGAGGACTTCGGGAAGGGCATGGCGTCCACCATCTCCTTCGGCGTGCTCGGCCTGGTGCTGATGGCCGTCGCGTTCTGGGTGGTGGACGTGCTGACGCCGGGCAAGCTGGGCGCGATCCTGGTCGACCCGGAGCCGCACCCGGCGGTCTGGGTGACCGCCAGCTGCAACCTCGCGGTGGCGGCGATCGTGTCCGCCTCGATCGCCTGACCCGTCAGGGGCGCCGGGCGCCGTCCAGCACGTGCTCGCGCCCCCAGGCGCCCAGCGGGGCGAGCGCCTCGTTGAGCCGGAGCCCGGCCGCCGTGAGCGAGTACTCGACCCGCGGCGGCACCTCCTCGTACGACTCGCGGTGCACGATGCCGTCCGCCTCCAGCTCGCGCAGGTGGGCGGCGAGCACCTTCTCGGTGATCCCCGGCACCTGCCGCCGCAGCGCGCCGAAGCGCAGTCCCGGCCGCTCGGCCAGTGCCCAGAGGATCAGCACCTTCCACTTGCCGCCGATCACGTCCATCGCGGCGTCGATCCCGCACACGTGCGCCCCCGGCCTCGGTACGGTCGTCGTCATGTCCTGTCCCCACCCCTCGCCGGCCTGCTCGCTCACCTCAGGGTAACCACCCACTCCGAAGTGCGTACTTGATCGTTTCCGGGGGCCGGAACGAGGCTGATCGGCATGACGCAGAACACCGCTGACACCCTTTCGAAGACCCCGCTCACCCTGCTCGGCCTCGGTGCGATGGGCGCCGCGCTGGCCGGGTCCTGGCTCGCCGCGGGACACCCGCTGACCGTCTGGAACCGCACCGCCGCCCGGTCCGGGGCGCTTGCCGCCCGGGGCGCCGCCGTCGCCGCCACCGCGGCCGAGGCGGTCGCCGCCAACCGGCTGGTGGTGGTCTGCCTGCTCGACGACGCCTCGGTCGAGGAGGCGCTGGCCGGGGCCGACCTCACCGGCAAGGACGTCGTCAACCTGGTCACCAGCACCCCCGGCACGGCCCGCGCCCGCGCCGCCCTGGTGACCGCGCGCGGCGCCCGCTACCTGGACGGCGGCATCATGGCCGTCCCGCCGATGATCGGCGTCCCGCAGGCCGGCCCGTACGTCTTCTACAGCGGTTCGCGGGAGCTCTTCGAGGAGCACGGCGCGACCCTCGCGGCCCCGGCCGGCACCCGGTACGTCGGTGAGGACGCCAGCTTCGCCGCGCTGCACGACGTGGCGCTGCTGAGCGCGATGTACGGCATGTTCGCGGGCGTCGCGCACGCCTTCGCGCTGGTCCGCGACGAGTCCGTCGACCCGCGTGCGCTGGCCCCGCTGCTCTCCTCCTGGCTCGTCGCGATGACCGGCTCGGTCGAGGCCACCGCCGGGCGGCTGGCGTCCGGCGACTACACCGGTGACGTCGTCTCCGATCTGGCGATGCAGGTCGCCGGCGTGCCGACGTTCCTGCGCACCGCCGAGGAGCGCGGCGTGAGCACGGAACTGCTCTCGCCCTACTTCGAGTTGATGCAACGCCGCCTCGCCGCCGACCCGGCGCGCCACGGAGGGGAGGACCTCACCGGCGTGATCGACCTCCTGCGGGTGTGACCGGGCGCCCCGGACCTCGACGCCCGGTCGGCCCCCGGTCAGCCGGTCGCCGGCCGCCGGTCAGCCGGCCGCCGGCCGGTCGGCGCGGCGGGGTCGGCGCAGGGCCGGGTCGGTGAGGGCGCGGGGCCTCCAGACGCCGTCCGGCGGGTAGACGTCGGTGCCGGGCGGCACGATGGCGTCGACGCGGTCCAGGGTGGCGTCGTCGAGCACGAGGTCGGCGCCCTTGAGGGCCGCCTCCAGCTGGCCGAGCGTGCGCGGGCCGATGATCACCGAGGTGACCGCCGGGTGCGCCAGCGGGAAGGCGAGGGCCAGCTCGGGCAGCGTGCGGCCGAGGTCCTCGGCGACGGCGGTCAGCCCCTCGACGGCGTCCAGCTTGGCCTGGTTGACCGGCAGCGCCGGGTCGAAGCGGCCCGGCATCAGGGCGGGGCGCCCGCTGCTCAGGTCGATCGGCCGGTCCTTGCGGTAGCGGCCGGTGAGGAAGCCGGAGGCGAGCGGCGACCAGGTCAGCGCCCCCATGCCGAGCCGCCGCACGGTCGGCAGGACGTCCCGCTCGACGCCGCGCGCGAGCAGCGAGTACGGCGGCTGCTCGGTGCGGAACCGGGGCAGGCCGCGCCGCTCGGCGACGTGGTGCGCCTCGACCAGCTCGTGGGCGGGGAAGGTCGAGCAGCCGAAGGCGAGGATCTTGCCGGCCCGCACCAGGTCGCCGAGGACGGCGAGGGTCTCCTCGATGTCGGTGGCGGGGTCGGGCCGGTGCACCTGGTACAGGTCGATCCGGTCGGTGCCCAGCCGGCGCAGGCTCTCCTCGACCGCGCGGACGATCCAGCGGCGGGAGTTGCCGCTCCGGTTGCGGCCCTCGCCCATCGGGAAGTGGACCTTGGTGGCGAGCACCACGTCGTCGCGGTCGCCACGGGCCCGCAGGGCCTTGCCGACGATCTCCTCGGACTCGCCGGCCGAGTACATGTCGGCGGTGTCGACGAAGTTGACGCCCGCGTCGAGCGCGGCGTGGACGATCCGGGCGCAGTCGTCGTGGTCGGGGTTGCCGATCGCGCCGAACATCATCGTGCCGAGGCAGTAGGCGCTGACCTCGATGCCGGTGCCGCCGAGGGTGCGGTAGCGCATGGTGGTGGTCCCCTCCGGGAGTGCGGGTCGGTGGTTCGGCTGCCGACCCTAGGAGTTGGAGTGCGCTCCAAGGCAAGGGCCGGTTCCCCCGGCGAGGGCGGATGTTGCCGAAACAGCAACGAAAGTTGCCCGCCGGCCGGTGGTCGGCGCAGCCTGGCGGTGGAGGTGATCGCCGTGAGCGACACGCGCAACGAGACCGTTCCCGAGATTCCCGCCGCCACCGACGGCTATGACGTGGTGGTGGTCGGCGGCGGCGCCGCCGGACTGAACGCCGCCCTGGTGCTGGCCCGGGCCTGCCGCCGGGTGGCCGTGGTGGACGCCGGGCAGCCGCGCAACGCCCCGGCCGAGCGGATGGGGGGCTTCCTCTCCCGGGACGGCGTGTCCCCGGCCGCGCTGCTGGAGACCGGCCGCGCCGAACTGGCGGGGTACGGGGTGGACCTGCTCGACGCCCGGGTGGACCACGTCGAGCCGGTGCCCGGCCCGGACCCCGCCTTCGACGTCCACCTGGCCGGCGGCCCGGCGCTGCGGGCCCGCCGGGTGGTCGTCGCCACCGGACTGCGCGACGGCCTGCCGGAGCTGCCCGGCCTGGCCGAACGCTGGGGCCGCGACGTGCTGCACTGCCCGTACTGCCACGGCTACGAGGTGCGCGACCGCCCGCTCGGCGTGCTCGGCACCCACCCGGGCGCGGTGCCCCAGGCGCTGCTGCTGCGCCAGTGGTCGGCGGACGTGGTGCTCCTCGCGCACACCCTGGAGCTCTCCGCGGACGACCGCGCCAAGCTCGCCGCCCGGGGCGTGCGGGTCGTCGAGGGCGAGATCAAGCGGGTGGTCGTCACGGACGACCGGCTGCGCGGCGTCGAACTCGCGGACGGCACGGCCGTGCCGCGCGAGGCGGTGTTCCTGTTCCCGCACCTGGTGCCCCGGGACGCCCTGCTGTTCGGCCTGGCCTGCGAGCGGGACGCGCAGGGCTGGGTGACCACCGACCAGGTGGGCCGCACCAGCGTGCCCGGGGTGTGGGCGGTCGGCAACGTCGCCGACCCGCGCGCCCAGGTGGTCACCGCCGCCGGGGCGGGCGCCGCGGCGGCGTTCGCGCTCAACCACGACCTGGTGGACGAGGACGTCGAGCGCGCCCTCGCCCTCGCCGCCGCCTGATCCGACTCACCGAGAGGACGGGGTCCCTCCATGACCCAGCACGCCCACCACCACGCCCACGCCCATCACCACGGTCAGGACGCCGGGTTCGACTGGGACGCCCTCGCCGCCCACCTGGAGCGCGAGGCCGAGGTCCAGGCCCCGGCCGTCACCGAGGCCGCCCGGTGGCTGGGCGGGCTGCTGGACGGCGTCCCCGTCCGCCGGGTGCTCGACGTGGGGAGCGGCCCGGGCGTGATCGCCGGGCTGCTCGCGGACGCCTTCCCGGCCGCCGAGGTCGTCGCCGTCGACCAGTCGGCCGCCCTGCTGGAGCGCGCCCGCACCCGCTCGGGCGGCCGCGTCGCCACCCACCGGGCCGACCTGCCGGAGGACTTCGGCACGCTCGGCGGCGCCGACCTGCTCTGGTCCGGCAACGCGATCCACCACCTCGGCGACCAGCAGGCCGCGTTGACCGCGCTGGGCGCCACCCTGCGCCCGGGCGGCGTGCTGGCCGTCGCCGAACGCGGCCTGCCCGCCCGCTACCTCCCGCGCGACCTCGGCCTGGGCCGCCCCGGCCTCCAGGCCCGGCTGGACGCGGCGTACGAGGACACCTTCACGGCGATGCGCGAGTCCGCCCCCGGCTCCGTGGCCGTGGTCGAGGACTGGCCGGCCATGCTGGCCGCAGCCGGCCTGGTCCCCACCGGCACCCGTACCTTCCTGGTCGACCGCCCGGCCCCGCTGGACACCCCGACCCGCGAGTTCCTGCACGTCCAACTCGCCCGCCGCCGCGACCAGTTCACCGAACTCCTGGACGCCGAAGACCGCGCCGCCCTGGACGCCCTCCTGGACCGCCACGCCCCCACCGGCATCCTCAACCGCCCCGACGCCTTCTACCTGACCGCCCTCACCGTCCACACCGCCCGCGCGACCGACCGGGCCTAGGTCCAAGCGCGGTGACGAACCGTCAGTGGTCCGGTTTGCGGTGGCGGCCGGTGCCGTGGCGCAGGAGAGGGGCGGGGGTGTCCGCCGGGTGGGGGTCGGCGGGCCGGGGTGAGCGGTTGATCAGGGGGTAGGCCTCGGCGTAGTTCTCGGCCACTCCGACGGGCCGCCAGGTGTGGCCGTCCCACTCGACGACCAGCCGGGGCGCGTCCTGGAAGAGGTGGGCGGCGCGGCGGGGGCCCGGGGCGAGGGTGATCGCGTCCCGGGTGCCCGGTGCGCGGCGGCGGCGTGCCCGCCGGGCGTACCAGTCGGCCAGCGGCTCGTCGGCCGGCGGCTCGTCCTCGACGTCCATCGTGGGGGCCTCCCTGGCGTATCGGTCGGGGACGGTCAGTCTTGCCGATCCGCCCCGGGCGCCGCGATTCCACGATCGGGTGAAAAGCCGATGGACGGCCGGCCCGGCCGCCTCCCCGATGGACGGCCNNNCTCCCCGGTGGGAGGACGGCCGGGCGGTGGCGCGTCCGGTGGTTACTCGCCGCCGCCGAAGCGCTCGGTCCAGGTGGCGAGGTCCTCGTCGGTGATCTTCGCGAACAGCACCGGCGGCACCGTGAACGGCGTCCCGGCCGGCACCGCGTCCAGCGCCCGCGCCGCGTCCGCGTCCACCCAGGTGGCGGCGCGGGCCGGGGCGTCGGCGGGCAGCGCGAAGGCCTCGCGCATCGCCTGTGCCGCCGTCGGGATGAAGGGCTCGGAGACCACCGCGTACAGGTGGATGAGGTTCATCGCCGTGCGCAGCGTCAGCGCCGCCGCCTCCGGGTCGGTCTTCACCTGCAGCCAGGGCGCCTTCTCGTCCAGGTACGCGTTGCCCGCGCTCCACAGGGTGCGCAGGCTCTGCGCCGCCTTGCGGAAGTTGAGCGCTTCCAGCTGCGTCTCGTAGTCGGCCAGCAGTTCGGCGATCTGCGCGCCCAGCCGCTGCTCCGCCTCGCCCGCCGGCCGCCCGGCCGGCACGTCGTCGCCGAACCGCTTGCGGCTGAACGACAGCACCCGGTTGACGAAGTTGCCGAGGGTGTCGGCGAGGTCCTTGTTGACCACCGAGGCGAAGAGGTCCCAGGTGAAGCTGGAGTCGTCGGACTCGGGGGCGTGCGCCATCAGGAAGTAGCGCCAGTAGTCGGCCGGCAGCAGGTCCAGGGCGACGTCCGTGAAGATGCCCCGCTTCTGGCTGGTCGAGAACTTCCCGCCGTAGTACGTCAGCCAGTTGAAGGCCTTGACGTAGTCGACCTTCTTCCACGGCTTGCGCGAGCCGAGGATGGTGGCCGGGAACATCACGGTGTGGAAGGGGACGTTGTCCTTGGCCATGAACTCGGTGTAGCGGACGGTCTCGTCCGCCTCGTACCACCAGGACTTCCAGTCCCGCGACTCGCCGGCCCGCGCCGCGTCCGACCACTCCTTGGTCGCGCCGATGTACTCGATGGGCGCGTCGAACCAGACGTAGAAGACCTTGCCGGCGGCCGCCAGCTCCGGCCACACGTCGGCCGGCACCGGCACGCCCCACTCCAGGTCACGGGTGATCGCGCGGTCCTGAAGGCCCTCGGTGAGCCACTTGCGGGCGATCGAGGAGGCCAGCACCGGCCACTCGTCGCCGTGCGCGGCGACCCAGTCCTCCACCTGGCCGGTCAGCTTCGACTGGAGCAGGAACAGGTGCTTGGTCTCCCGCACCTCCAGGTCCGCGCTGCCGCTGATCGCCGAGCGCGGCTCCAGCAGGTCCGTCGGGTCCAGCACCCGGGTGCAGTTCTCGCACTGGTCGCCGCGCGCCTTGTCGTAACCGCAGTGCGGGCAGGTGCCGACGATGTACCGGTCCGGCAGGAAGCGGCCGTCCGCGTTCGAGTACACCTGGCGGATCGCCCGCTCCTCGATGAACCCGTTGGCGTGCAGCTCGCGCGCGATCTCCTGGGTGATCTCCCGGTTCTGCGGCGAGGAGCTGCGGCCGAAGTAGTCGAACGACAGCCGGAAGCCGTCGTACACCGCCTTCTGCTGCTCGTGCGCCCGGGCGCAGAACTCCGCCACCGGCAGCCCGGCCTCCTGCGCGGCCAGCTCGGCCGGCGTCCCGTGCTCGTCGGTCGCGCAGATGTACAGCACCTCGTGCCCGCGCTGGCGCAGGTACCGCGAGTAGACGTCCGCCGGCAGCATGGACCCGACCATGTTGCCCAGGTGCTTGATCCCGTTGATATAGGGGAGGGCGCTGGTGATCAGGTGCCGAGCCATCCTCGGATGCTCCGATTTCTCCCGCACGCACCCCTGTCCCGGAGTGCCGTGACGGGCGCAGGGTCTGGGGCGGCGAGGGGAACCGGGCACAGGCGCCGCCTCCCGGGCTGCCGGCCAGAGCGACGTTCCACTGTGGGCCCCCCGATCCTATCGAAGCCCACCCCGCCCCCTCGCGCCCATTTCCCCGGGGCGTCCCCGCCTCGCCCCCTCGTCGGAGGGGGCGAGGGGGCGGCGGGACGGGGTTACGGCTCGACGAAGTGGTCGAACTCGCCGGCTTTGACGCCGAGGACGAAGGCGGCCCACTTGCGCGGGGTGGTGCGGACGATGACGGCGTCGTTCTTCGGGTCGCGGAGTTCGACCATGCCGTCGACGGTGCGGATCTCCAGGGCGTCGTCGCCCTCGCCGCCGGGGGCGGCCTTCTGCCAGGTCTCCATGGGAGGGGCTCCTTCAGGGGGTGGGGTGGTCGAACTCGCCGCGCTTGACGCGTGCGAGCCATCGGCCGAACGACTCGCGGGTGGTGGTGACGACGGATTCGGGGGTGTCGGACTCGCGGATCTCGATGCGGCCGCCGGCGGTTCGCACTTCGACGCACTGGTTGCTGTTGCCGCTCATCGAGGACTTCTGCCAGTCGGTCATCGGGATTGCCGCCCTTCCAGGTCCGTCATGATCCGCCGGATGAAGTCGTGGGACTCCTCAGGGCCGAGGGCGAGTGAGTCGGACTCGCCGACGATGGTGCGGTAGGACGCCAGGTCCGCCTCCGAGTCGATGAACTGCGGCCCCTGGGTGAGGTCGATCTGCACCGTGTCGAGTTCGGGGACCGGGCCGTGGGCGAGGAAGAGGTCCTCGCCCGAGCCGGGGTAGGTGTCGACGCTGAAGGGGATCGCGCGGAGGGTGACCCCGGGGCGCTCGGCGTCGTCGAGCAGGCTGGCCAGCTGTTCCCGGAGGACGGCGGGGCCGCCGAACTGCATCCGCAGCGCGGCCTCGTGTATGAACGCGGTGAACGGCCGCCCGGCGGAGAGCACCTGCTGGCGTTCGGTGCGGAAGGCGGTCCGGACGTCGGCGTCGTGGCGCGGCAGCGGTGGACGCAGCCGGGCGAACATCGCGGCGGCGTACCGGCTGGTCTGCAGCAGGCCGGGGATCGAGGTGGTGTTCAGGACGAGCAGCGACTCGGCGTGGTGTTCGAGTTCGGCGATGTCGAGCATGCCGGCGGGGACCCGGCCGCGGAAGTGGTGCCACCAGTGCCTGCCCCGGTCCTGGGTCATCAGGGTCAGGGCCTCGATGAGCGGGAGGTTCGCGCAGCGGCAGGCGGCGGCCCAGGAGCGGAGGCGGTCGGCGCTGACGCCGGACTTCCCGTTCTCCATCTGGGAGATCTTGGGGACGTCCGTGCCCAGCGCCGCCGCCATGGCCTTGGGCGTCATGCCGGCGTGCTCGCGCAGCCTGCGCAGTTCCGAGCCGAGCCGCTGCTGGCGCACGCTGGGCGACAGGCGTGGTGGCATGCGCGTCTCTCCTCGGTCGGTGCCTTCGGTGCAGTCTGCCGCCCCGTGGACACCGGGTCCACCGAGTAGCTCGATGGGGTGAAGTGCACCAGCTGCGGTAGCAACTGTTACCCCTGGAACCCTAGCGTCGTCGGCATGGGGCCGACCCGCGTCGGCAGCCGACTCCACGCCTCAACTGGACTGGGGGCAGTCGATGTTGCTTGAACCGGGCGCGGATCGAACTCGTGGTCGGGGGCTTGACCTCGCCGCCGCTTTGGCCGATGACTGGGGTGTGGAACTCATCGGGGTGTGCGGCGAGGCGGTGCCGGCCGTGGCGGCGGTCGATCGCTGATGGCCGTGGTGCTGCTGACGGGCCTGCTGGTGTCGGTGGTCTTCGTCGGCGTGGTGGCGCAGATCATCGCGACCCGTCAGCCCCGGGAACAGCGGTCCGGCAAACGGGACTTGGCGCCCCGCAACGACAAGTAGCGGTCAGCCGGCGGCCAGCCGCCGCTCCAGCCGGGCGCGCGCGTCCGGCCACTCGTCGCGCAGCATCGAGAAGTACGCGGTGTCCCGCCAGACGCCGCTCGCGCGCCGCTTCTCCCGGCGGTGGACGCCCTCGAACCGCGCGCCCAGCCGCAGGATCGCGGTGCGCGAACGGTCGTTGAGCGCGTCGGTCTTCCAGAACACCCGACCCATGCCCAACTCCTCGAACGCGTGAGTCAGCAGCAGGAGCTTGGACTCGGTGTTGACGGCGGTGCGCCACACCGACCGGGCGTACCAGGTGCCGCCGATCTCGACGAGCTCGTCCTCCGCGTCGAACGCGTAGTAGCCGGTGAGCCCGACGGCCCGGCCCGAGGCGAGGTCGGTCACGGCGAACTTCACGGCGGTCCCGGCCGCCACCTCGGCGAGCCGGCGGTCGAGGATCGCCCCCAGCTCCTCCTCCGACGCCGGCGCGCCGAACGGGATCCACCGCCACACCTCGGGGTCCGGGCCGACGGCGGCCCACAGCTCGGACAGGTGGCGGCGGTCCAGCGGCTCCAGGCGGACGCGGCGGCCGGTGAGGGTGACGGGGGCGGGAAGCTTCGCGGTCATGATCCGGAACGGTAGCCCGCGAATGTACTAGAGGCAATGGCTGTTTGTGCTAGTGCAAAGCCGGAAGGGCAAAGGGAGGCCCCGC
>NZ_BAAAKJ010000286.1:15326-20663 GCF_039527695.1 Kitasatospora putterlickiae | reverse complement strand
CCGACAGCGGCTTACAGGAACGAGTTGATCTGGATCGTCTCGTCCCGGCCCGGGCCGACGCCGATGGCGGAGATCGGGGCGCCCGACATCTCCTCCAGCGCCTTCACGTACGCCTGGGCGTTCTTCGGCAGCTCGGCGAAGGTCTTCGCCCCGCTGATGTCCTCGCTCCAGCCCGGCAGCGTCTCGTAGACCGGCTTGGCGTGGTGGAAGTCCGACTGGTTGTACGGCAGCTCCTCGACGCGGCGCCCGTCGATCTCGTACGCCACGCAGACCGGGATCTGCTCCCAGCCGGTGAGCACGTCGAGCTTGGTGAGGAAGAAGTCGGTGAGGCCGTTGACCCGGGTCGCGTAGCGGGCGATCACCGCGTCGAACCAGCCGCAGCGGCGGTCGCGGCCGGTGGTGACGCCGCGCTCGCCGCCGATGCGGCGCAGCGCCTCGCCGTCCTCGTCGAGCAGCTCGGTCGGGAACGGGCCGGAGCCGACGCGGGTGGTGTAGGCCTTCAGGATGCCGATGACGCGGTCGATCTTGGTGGGGCCGATGCCGGAGCCGGTGCAGGCGCCGCCCGAGGTCGGGTTGCTGGAGGTGACGAACGGGTACGTGCCGTGGTCGACGTCGAGCAGGGTGCCCTGGCCGCCCTCCAGCAGGACGACCTTGCCGGCCTTCAGCGCCTCGTCGAGCACCAGGGTGGTGTCGGCGAGGAACGGCTTGATCTTGTCCGCGTAGCCGAGGTACTCCTCCAGCACCAGGTCGGCCGGGATGGCGCGACGGTTGTACAGCTTGACCAGCAGCTGGTTCTTGTCGTGCAGCGCCGCCTCGATCTTCTGGCGCAGGATCGACTCGTCGAAGAGGTCCTGGACCCGGATGCCGACGCGGTTGATCTTGTCCGCGTAGGTCGGGCCGATGCCGCGGCCGGTGGTGCCGATCCGGCGCTTGCCGAGGAAGCGCTCGGTGACCTTGTCCAGGGTGCGGTGGTACGGCGTGATCAGGTGGGCGTTGCCCGAGATCAGCAGCTTGGAGGTGTCGATGCCGCGCTCGTTCAGGCCGTTGAGCTCGGAGAGCAGCACACCCGGGTCGATGACGACGCCGTTGCCGATCACCGGCGTCACATTCGGGCTGAGAATGCCGGAAGGGAGCAGGTGCAGCGCGTACTTCTGGTCGCCGATGACCACCGTGTGACCGGCGTTGTTACCGCCCTGGTAGCGGACGACGTAGTCGACGGAGCCGCCGAGGAGGTCGGTCGCCTTCCCCTTGCCCTCGTCTCCCCACTGAGCGCCAACGAGCACGAGTGCCGGCACAGGCGTACACCCCTTCCGGTTGGGGCATCCTGCGTAGGCCGCAGTCTGCCCCGAGATAGACGAAGCCCCTGGCGCAATAGCGCAAGGGGCTCTTGCACCGAGAGATTACCTGAGGAAGGACCGGTTGTGTCGTCCCTGTCCACGCCCGCAACCGGCGGCCCGGAGCCGCTCCTCCTGCTCCTCGACCCGGCGGCCCGGCAGTCCGACGGCGAGTCGGTGCGGATCGCGAAGGACGTTCTCTCCGGTGGGACGGACGTCAAGGTGGCCTATCCGGAGACGCCTTCCGAGCTCGATCGGATGCTTTCGCACCGCGGTCGGAGGCGACCGGTCGTGATCGGTTCCGATCTCGCGCTCCAGCGGGTGCTCCAGGCCCTGTACCGCCAACGTGAGCTGGGGACGGACCCGGTGGGCCTGGTGCCGGTCGGCCGGCCGGAGGAGGTGGCGGCGGCCCGCGGGCTGGGTGTTCCGGCCGCCCCGGTGGCGGCGGCGCGGGCGGTGCTGGCGGGGGCGGTGCGCAAGCTGGACCTGCTGGTCGACGACGGCGGCGGGGTGGCGCTCGGCGGGGTGCGGATCGCGGGGAGCGGGGTGCGGCGCCCGGCGGGCCGTCCGGGCGGTTGGCGTTCGCTATGGGCGAAACTGGCTGCGGCCGAGCAGGGGACCGTACTCACCTCCGAGCGGGCGGGCCGGAACGGGCCGGCCGGACGCCCCGAGCCCGGCCTCGGCGAGCCGAACTCGCGGCTGCGGGTCGAGGCGGACGGCCGGCTGCTCGCCGATGTGCACCGGCCGGTCCGGGTGGTCCAGGTGAGCCTGCCGTCCGGCGACGCGGCCGGCGAGGGCGTGATGGAGATCGTGGTCCGCACCCCCGGCGCCCTGCTGCGGGCCCGGGCGGCCAGCGTCTCGGTGGCCGGGCGCGGCTTCGGATACGAGGCGGACGGCCACCCGGTCGGCCCGGTCCGGGCCCGCACCTGGACGGTCCACCCGGGGTGCTGGGGCCTGCTGCTGCCCACCGCCCAGCCGCCCCGCGCCGAGCGGGCCGCCGGGTGAGCAGGCTCACGTTGGACGAACGGCGGACGAACGCGCGGCGAAGCGCCGGGCACGCCCGGAACGCGTCAACGGGCGCGAACCGCAAGGCCGGGCGCGTTCGCCGACCGCCCCCGGCCGCCGAAACCCGCCCGGGGTAAGGGGTTTTGTCTACGCGCGTTACCGACGGTCACCCGCTCAGATCCGGCCGACCGGGTGCCGGAACGCCGGGTCGGCTGGCCTAGACTCGAAGGCGTGCCACGTGGTGACGGAAGACTCAACCACGATCTTCTTCCCGGCGAGAAAGGCCCCCAGGACGCTTGCGGCGTCTTCGGTGTCTGGGCTCCCGGCGAGGAGGTCGCCAAGCTCACGTTCTTCGGCCTTTACGCCCTGCAGCACCGCGGTCAGGAATCCGCGGGCATCGCAGTGAGCAACGGCTCCCAGATTCTCGTCTTCAAGGACATGGGACTCGTCTCCCAGGTCTTCGACGAGGCCTCCCTGGGGTCGTTGCACGGGCATATCGCCGTCGGACACGCCCGCTACTCGACCACCGGTTCCTCGGTCTGGGAGAACGCCCAGCCGACCTTCCGGGCGACCGTGCACGGCTCCCTGGCCCTCGGTCACAACGGAAACCTGGTGAACACCGCCGAACTGGCGGCCATGGTCGCCGAACTCCCCGGCGAGGAGCACGTCTCCCGCTCCGGGCGGACGGCCGCGACCAACGACACCGACCTGGTGACCGCGCTGCTCGCCGGCCACCCGGACCTCTCCATCGAGGAGACCGCCAAGGTCGTCCTGCCCAAGGTCAAGGGCGCCTTCTCGCTCGTCTTCATGGACGAGAACACGCTCTACGCCGCCCGTGACCCGCAGGGCATCCGCCCGCTGGTGCTGGGCCGGCTGGAGCGCGGCTGGGTGGTCGCCTCCGAGACGGCGGCGCTGGACATCTGCGGCGCCTCCTTCATCCGCGAGGTCGAGCCCGGCGAGCTCATCGCCATCGACGAGAACGGCATGCGCACCTCCAGGTTCGCCGAGGCCAGGCCCAAGGGCTGCGTCTTCGAGTACGTGTACCTGGCCCGCCCGGACACCACCATCGCCGGCCGCAACGTGCACCTCTCCCGCGTGGAGATGGGCCGCCGGCTGGCGAAGGAGGCCCCGGCCGAGGCCGACCTGGTGATCGCGACGCCCGAGTCCGGCACCCCGGCCGCGATCGGCTACGCCGAGGCCAGCGGGATCCCGTACGGCTCCGGCCTGGTGAAGAACGCCTACGTGGGCCGCACCTTCATCCAGCCCAGCCAGACCATCCGCCAGCTCGGCATCCGGCTCAAGCTCAACCCGCTGCGCGAGGTCATCGCGGGCAAGCGCCTGGTCGTGGTCGACGACTCGATCGTCCGCGGCAACACCCAGCGCGCCCTGGTGAAGATGCTCCGCGAGGCGGGCGCCGCCGAGGTCCACATCCGGATCTCCTCGCCGCCGGTCAAGTGGCCGTGCTTCTTCGGCATCGACTTCGCCACCCGCGCGGAGCTGATCGCCAACGGCATGACCATCGAGGAGATCGGCCGCACGCTCGGTGCGGACTCGCTCTCCTACATCTCGATCGACGGCATGATCGAGGCCACCAAGCAGCCGAAGGACCGGCTCTGCCGGGCCTGCTTCGACGGTGAGTACCCGATGGAGCTGCCCGACCCGGCGCTGCTCGGCAAGCTCCTGCTGGAGGCCGAGATCAAGGGCGGCCAGCAGGCCCCCGCGGTCCGCGGCAAGCCGACCAGCGGCAGCGACCTGGACGGCGTCCAGTCGCTGCTCGGCGGGGCGGGCGCGGCCGACGCGCTGCGCCGCCCGTAACGACGAACCCGCGGTGGGGTCCCGCGACCGGGACCCCACCGCCGTTCCAACCCCCACCACAGACCCGAGAGGGCCGCACAGCAGTGACTACCGACCAGAACGGCGCCACCTACGCCGCCGCCGGCGTCGACATCGAAGCGGGCGACCGCGCCGTCGAGCTCATGAAGCAGTGGGTGAAGAAGGCCAACCGCCCCGAGGTGGTCGGCGGTCTCGGCGGCTTTGCCGGCCTCTTCGACGTCTCCGCGTTCAAGAACTACGAGCGGCCGCTGCTGGCCTCGGCCACCGACGGCGTGGGGACCAAGGTGGCCATCGCGGCCGCCATGGACAAGCACGACACCATCGGCCACGACCTGGTCGGCATGGTCGTCGACGACATCGTGGTCTGCGGCGCCGAGCCGCTGTTCATGACCGACTACATCTGCGTCGGCAAGGTCGTCCCGGAGCGGGTCGCCGCGATCGTCAAGGGCATCGCCGAGGGCTGTGCCCTGGCCGGCTGCGCCCTGGTCGGCGGCGAGACCGCCGAGCACCCGGGCCTGCTCGGGCCGGACGAGTACGACGTCGCGGGCGCCGGCACCGGCGTGGTCGAGGCGGACGCGCTGCTGGGCGCCGAGCGCGTCCGGGCCGGCGACGTGGTGATCGCGATGGCCGCCTCCGGCCTGCACTCCAACGGCTACTCGCTGGTCCGCCACGTGCTGCTGAACCAGGCCGGCTGGAAGCTGGACCGCAAGGTCGAGGAGTTCGGCCGCACCCTCGGCGAGGAGCTGCTGGAGCCGACCCGGATCTACTCGCTGGACTGCCTGGCGCTGATCCGCGCCGCCGAGGTGCACGCCTTCTCGCACGTCACCGGCGGCGGCCTGGCGGCCAACCTGGCCCGGGTCATCCCGGACGGCCTGCACGCCCGCCTGGACCGCGGCACCTGGACCCCGCTGCCGGTCTTCCGGACCGTCGCCGAGGTCGGCAAGGTGGCCACCCTGGAGATCGAGAAGACGCTCAACATGGGCGTCGGCATGGTCGCCGTCGTCCCGCCGCACTCGGTGGACACCGTGCTGGCGGTCCTGGAGGACCGCGGCGTGGAGTCCTGGGTGCTGGGCGACATCGTCGAGCGCACCGCCGGGCACGCGGACGGCGCGGCCCTCTACAACGCCTACGAGGGCTTCACCGCCTGAGCCCGGCCCGACGGGCC
>NZ_BAAAKJ010000286.1:11446-15294 GCF_039527695.1 Kitasatospora putterlickiae | reverse complement strand
GGGGCCTTCCGCGTCCTGCCCGGGAGCGGGCCGACGGGAGTGTGCGGGAACGCCGAAAACCGGCCCGGCGCACTGGGCGCCGAAGCCGGTCTGGTCAGACTGGGAGACTACGCGCGACGGCGGGTCTGGGAAGACCCGGTCCCCGACTCGGTGTCGTCATCCTCGCCGTCATCGGCGTAACGAGCCGCGTACTCCGCATAAGGGTCGTCGTCCTCGTCCTCTTCGATCGGCTCCGGCTCGATCGGGGAGGTGGAGGGCGATACGCCCAGCTCGCTGGAGAGACGATTGGCGTCGAACCCGCCGCTGTTGTACTTCAGCTCGCGGGCGACCTTCGTCTGCTTGGCCTTGGCCCGGCCGCGCCCCATGGGTCGACCCCCTCAACGATGGGGCTCACGGCCCCGAGTCTGACACGTGTTCATGATCAAGAGCGGCCTGCCCGAATGGGGAGAACCGTCCCTTGGAGCATCAACGGTACCTGTTTCTGCCGCTGGACGGTACGTCGTCAGTGTGACGTGGCGCGCACCAGCCGCACCCGCGACCAGGTCGTCCCAGGTCAGGGGAGGTTTTGCGGCTTTCTGCGCGCTGTCCGGAGGTGTCTCAGGTCCGTTGTTTCCTCACCGATTATCCCCCGAAGGAGGACGTCGGATCACCCGATCGGGCGCAGAATCGAGAATCCGGTTCCACATTGTGATGCGCGGGGGGCTGATGTGGACGCCCCCCGCGCGTCATCGGTCCGGGCCCGGCTCGGCCGGACCGGGATCAGCCCCGGCGGGCGCCCGGCAGCAGCACCGAGCGCAGCGCGCTGATCTCGCGCATCCGCTTCTCGGCGAGGCGGTCGGCGGCGACGGCCGGCGGCACGCCGTCGGCGGCGGCCCGGGTGAAGATCTCCAGGGTGGTGTCGAAGATCCGGGTCGCCTTGTTCTTGGCGCGCTCGAAGTTGAAGCCGTCGATCTCGTCGGCGACCTGGATCACGCCGCCGGAGTTCACCAGGTAGTCCGGGGCGTAGAGGATGCCGCGGTCGGCGAGGTCCTTCTCGACGCCCGGGTGGGCCAGCTGGTTGTTGGCGGCGCCGCAGACGATGACGGTGCCGAACTCGCCCAGCGCGGCCACGCTGTCGTCGGTGAGCGCGCCGCCGAGCGCGCAGGGGGCGTAGACGTCCAGCTTGGCCTGGAGCAGCGCGGCGGTGTCGGCGACGACCTCCACCTCCGGGTGGGCGGCCCGCACGCGGTTGACCGCGGCCTCGGAGACGTCGGTGATCACGACGGTGGCGCCGTCCGCGACCAGATGGCCGACCAGGTAGTGGCCGACCTTGCCGACGCCGGCCACGCCGACCCGCTTGCCGCGCAGGGTGGGCTGGCCCCAGCGGGCCTGGGCGGAGGCGCGCATGCCCTGGAAGACGCCGAAGGCGGTCAGGATGGACGAGTCGCCGGCGCCGCCGTGCTCGGGCGAGCGGCCGGTGACGAACTCGGTCTCGCGCGCGATCACGTCCATGTCCTGGACGTAGGTGCCCACGTCGCAGGCGGTGATGTAGCGGCCGCGCAGCGACTCGACGAAGCGGCCGTAGGCGCGGAGCATCGCCTCGTTCTTGTCCTTGTTCGGGTCGCCGATGATGACGGCCTTGCCGCCGCCGAGGTCGAGCCCGGCCAGCGCGTTCTTGTAGGACATGCCGCGCGAGAGGTTGAGCGCGTCCTCCAGCGCCGCCTCCTCGGAGGCGTACGGGAAGAAGCGGGTGCCGCCGAGGGCCGGGCCCAGCGCGGTGGAGTGGATGGCGATGATCGCCTTCAGCCCGGAGGAGCGGTCGTGGCAGAGCACGACCTGCTCGTGGCCGTCGCCGGTGGCGCCGTCCTGGGAGTTGCCGAAGATCCTGCCGAGCACGCCGGGTGCGGAGTGCGTGGGGGCGGCGGTCTGTACGTCGGTCACTGTGGTGACTCCAGTATTCGAGGCCCGCTTGCTGTGGTGCGGGCGCCTAGGGCGAAGCGTAGTCCGCGGGGCGCCGCCGATCCGCCCCCTTGACGAAGCTCGGGCCGCTTGTCCGAAGGGTGAGACGGGGGTGGTCGCCAGCAGCCCGTTCACGGCCCCCGGGCGCGTCCGCGGACGGGCCGCCGCCCGGCGCCCGCCGGGTGGCGGCGGGCCGGACCCTCCCGGGCGGCGGGGGAGCGTGCGACGATGCAGGACGTGACCGTCGTCCGTACCTCCGTGCTGCCGCCCTACGCCGCGCACCTGCGGGTCTACGAGCCGCTGGCCGCCTACCCGGAGCCGGAGCGGGCGCACTGGCAGGCCTACGCGGCGGAGCACGGTCCGGACGCGCCGGAGGCGGGCCTCCCGGTGGCCGCGGCGGTGCTCGCGGAGCAGCGCGCGGCGCTGGCCGAGCTGGTCGGCCGCACCCCGCGGGCGCTGCCGGAGCGGGAGAGCGAGCGGGCCTTCGTCCGGCTGGTGGACGGGGTGCTCTACATCTGCCCGTGGGCGACCAGGCTGCGCAACTGGCAGGCGCTGGAGGAGCTTCGGGCCGGGGCGCCGGTGGCGCTGGTGGACACCGCGCTGCCGCCGGCCACCCGGGCGGAGGCGGAGGCGGACCGGGAGCGCTGGCGCTCGGAGCACCCGGACGCCCGGCCGTGGATCCTCACCAGCCGGTGGGAGGTGCCGGTGCGGTGGTTCCTCCCGTTCGGGGACGAGGATCGATGCTTCGTTCCCGCAGGGACGGGGGAGAAGGAAGGGGAAGTGGTCCGGGGGGACCAGGCGTCGCTGTTCTATCTGACGCCGATGGCGCAGGCGCGCCGCCGGGTGGCCCGGGCGTACCGGGCGCTGCGCGAGGCGGTGCCGGAAGGGGAACTGGTGCGGGGGGCGGAGCAGGTGGGTCGGTGGCTGGAGGAGTTCCATCCGCGGTCGCTGGTGGAGCTGGACTACGGGGGGTTGGTGCATCTGCTGGGGGCGGAGCGGCTGTTGGCGGACCGTTCGGCCGGGGAGCTGGAGGACGGGCTGCGGGCGCTGCGGGCGGGGGAGCCGGCGGAGGCGCTGCGCGCCTACGAGGCGCTGACGGCGCGCTGGCGGCAGGTGCTGGCGCTGCGCCACGCGAACTGAGCCGGTCGGGTCGGCTGAGGGGGTGTCACCGCTGGTCGCAGCGGGTGCCGGTGGCACTTGTCGGACCGGTAAGAGTCCTTCGGCCTGTTCCGTATGACCAAGGTCCCGGTTCGGGTCAATACCTGTCGAACGTGACACTACTCACTGTTGACGCGAACTCACCCCTATGTGCAAAAATGGGACAACCAGCCCAAGTTCACGTGAGCGTGCCCACTTTTGGGTGGTTCTGGAGTCGATGCGTGCTTTGCGGGGAAACGGTGGGTCTGGTCCCCTCGTAACCGAATGTCACTATAGGGTGACCGCCCGTTATGGGGTGGTCCATCGCCATCCGTCGGGCTTGAACCCGTGAGGGGTCAATTTTGGCGGTTTGGTCGATAGCGCTGGACGGATGGTGTAGTTGTAGACACCAGGACAAGCCGTTCGTCCTATAACCGACTCGGCCCGTCTATGCCATTTCGGGCATCGCGGGCCAAGGTGCAGAATTTGAAGGATAGAACCGCCCTGGTTCGGTTCTCCCGAGGAGGCCGCTCATGACCGCTCGTACACCCGATGCCGAGCCCCTGCTGACTCCGGCAGAGGTCGCCACCATGTTCCGTGTGGATCCCAAGACCGTGACCCGCTGGGCCAAGGCCGGCAAGCTCACGTCGATCCGCACCCTGGGCGGCCATCGCCGTTACCGTGAGGCGGAGGTGCGCGCCCTGCTGGCCGGTATTCCGGCGCAGCGCACTGAGGCCTGACCGGCCGAACGCTCAAGGCTCTTTCGAAGGGGC
>NZ_BAAAKJ010000286.1:11092-11384 GCF_039527695.1 Kitasatospora putterlickiae | reverse complement strand
CCCCTTTGTTTGTTCCTGGGAGCTCCCCCGCGGAGTTCCTTCTACAGGTCTGTCGTACTGGTGCGATCCGACGGAATGTTGAACTCCGGATAACGATTTGAGGAGCGAGGGGTGGGGGGGATTTACTGTGAATAGCAGTACAATTTTACATATTAAATTAGCGGCTTCGGGGAAGGGTGTCCGAACGGCCGGTTCCCCGGAAAGGCGGGTGACGACTATCACACGCACTGTCACTTGTGGTCTAGACCTAGTCCGGGTAAAAGGGCCGGCCCGGGAAATGCGAAAGGCCCGG
>NZ_BAAAKJ010000286.1:3790-11060 GCF_039527695.1 Kitasatospora putterlickiae | reverse complement strand
CCCGACGGGACTTGAACCCGCGACCTCCACCTTGACAGGGTGGCGAGCTAACCAACTGCTCCACGGGACCAGAGTGTTCCTGATCCGTCCGCTCCGCTTTCCTTTCGGGCCGCGCTGCGAACAAGACAGATCGTAGCCCATGCGGGGCCCCCAGGTCGAACCGGCTACCGGGGGCCCCGGGAGGGGCTCAGAGGGTGGCCCTGGCCGCCTCCATCGCCTTGGTGATCCGCTTCTCCGAGACCGGCGACGGCGTCCCCAGCGACTGGGCGAAGAAGCTGACCCGCAGTTCCTCGATCATCCAGCGGATCGCCCGCACCTCCGGGGAGGGCTCCCGCCCGGCCGGTACGGCCGCCAGCAGCTCCCCGTAGGCCTGCTGGACCTGCTGCACCTTCAGCAGCTGCTGGGCGTCCCGCTGCGGGTGGTTGGGCAGCGCCTCCAGCCGTCGGTCCACCGCCAGCAGGTAGCGCTTGAGGTCCGGCAGCCGCCGCCAGCCGGTCCCGGTGACGAAGCCCGGGTGCACCAGCGAGGCCAGGTGCAGCCGGATGTCGTTCACCGCGTTCAGCAGCACCGGGCTGCCCACCGACTTCAGCCGGGTCGACGCCTTGTGGAAGGCGATCAGCGCGGTGGCCGTCTTCAGCGTGGTGTCCGCCGAGAGGTCGTACAGATCGGCCCGGACCTTGTCGCGCAGCACGCCGAACGCCGCCTCGTCCCAGGCCGGTCCGCCGGCGATCGTCATCAGCCGGTCGGCGGCGCAGGCCACCACGTCCTCGAACAGCGCCGGGATCGAGCCGTGCGGGTTGTACGACAGCGCGAGCTTGGCCTGGTTGCCCAGCCGGCCCTGGATCGACTTGGCGGGCGAGGTGGTGGAGAGCATCAGCAGCCGCCGGGTGCCCTCCCACATCGCCTTCCCCTGCGCCTCCGGGGTGTCGAACAACCGGACGCCGACCGTCTCCCCCTCGTCCACCAGGGCCGGGTAGGCGCGCAGCGAGTGGCCGCGGGAGCGCTGCTCGAAGGTGCGCTGCAGCACCGGCAGGCCCTCCGGCCAGGCGGTCAGCCCGGACCGCTCGACGCCCCGCCCGGAGGCGGCCGAGGAGAGCGTCTCCTTCAGCTTCGGGTTGAGGCGCCGCCGCAGCTCCTCCAGGTCCTTGGACTCGGCGAGGCGCTTGCGGCCGTCCACCACCCGGAAGGTCACCTTGAGGTGCTCGGGGACCCGTTCCTCGTCCCAGGCCTCCGGGGGCACCGTGACGGCCGTCAGCCGCTTCAGGGCGTGCTCCAGGGCCGGCAGCAGCGGCTCCTGGCGCTCCTGGTGGTTCCTCAGCGCGCGCAGCGCGGCGCGGGCGAAGTCCGGGGCGGGCACGAAGTTGCGGCGCACCGCCTTCGGCAGCGCCTTGATCCAGGCGGTGACCAGCTCCTCGCGCAGGCCGGGGATCTGCCAGTCGAAGCCCTCCGCGGTGACCTGGTTGAGCACCGGCAGCGGGATGTGCACGGTCACGCCGTCCGCGTCGCTGCCCGGCTCGAACTGGTAGGTGAGCTTGAAGCGGAGCTTCCCCTGCTCCCAGTAGTCGGGGTAGTCGGCCTCGGTGACGCCGTCGGCGGCGTCGTTGATCAGCATCGACTTCTCGAAGTTGAGCAGGTCGGGCTGCTCCCGGCGGGCCTGCTTCCACCAGGAGTCGAAGTGCCGGGTGGAGACGACGTCGTCGGGCAGCCGGCCGTCGTAGAAGTCGAACAGGGTCTGGTCGTCGACCAGGATGTCCCGGCGGCGGGCCCGGTTCTCCAGCTCCTCGACCTCGCTGAGCAGCTTGCGGTTCTCGGCGAAGAAGCGGTGGTGGGTCTCCCAGTCGCCCTCGACCAGGGCGTTGCGGATGAACAGCTCCCGGCAGAGCTCCGGGTCGATCCGGCCGAAGTTGACCTTGCGCTGCGCGACCACCGGCACCCCGTAGAGGGTGACCTTCTCGTAGGCCAGGACGGCCCCGGCCTTCTTCTCCCAGTGCGGCTCGCTGTAGCTGCGCTTCACCAGGTGACCGGCCAGCGGCTCGACCCACTCCGGCTCGATCTTCGCGTTGATCCGGGCCCAGAGCCGGGAGGTCTCCACCAGCTCGGCGGACATCACCCAGCGCGGCGGCTTCTTGAACAGGCCCGAGCCGGGGAAGACCGCGAACCGGGCGCCGCGCGCGCCGCCGTACTCGCGCTTCTCCACGTCGTACAGGCCGATGTGCGAGAGCAGGCCGGCCAGCAGCGACTGGTGGATCCGGTCGGCGTCCGGCTCGGCGTCGTCGTGCGCCTCCTCGATGGTGACGCCGAGCTGCTTGGCGACCGTGCGCAGCTGGGAGTAGATGTCCTGCCACTCCCGTATCCGCAGGTAGTTGAGGAACTCGGCCTTGCACATCCGGCGGAACGCGGAGGAGGACAGCTCGCGCTGCTGCTCGCGCACGTAGCGCCACATCGACAGGAAGGAGAGGAAGTCGGAGGTCTCCGAGGTGAACCGGCGGTGCCGCTCGTCGGCGGCCTGGCGCTTCTCGGCGGGGCGCTCGCGCGGGTCCTGGATGGAGAGCGCGGCGGCGATCACCATGACGTCGCGCACGCAGCCGTTCCTGTCCGCCTCCAGCACCATCCGGGCCATCCGGGGGTCCACCGGGAGCTGGGACAGCTTGCGGCCGAGCGGGGTGAGCCGCTTGCGGACGTCCTTCTCGTCCGGGTCGAGCGCGCCCAGCTCGTGCAGCAGGCTGACGCCGTCCTTGATGTTGCGGGAGTCCGGCGGGTCCAGGAACGGGAAGGCGGCGATGTCGCCGAGGCCGGCGGCGGTCATCTGGAGGATGACCGAGGCCAGGTTGGTGCGCAGGATCTCGGCGTCGGTGAACTCGGGGCGGGAGAGGAAGTCCTCCTCCGAGTAGAGCCGGATGCAGATGCCGTCCGAGGTGCGGCCGCAGCGGCCCTTGCGCTGGTTGGCGCTGGCCTGGCTGATCGCCTCGATCGGCAGCCGCTGGACCTTGGTGCGGTGGCTGTAGCGGGAGATCCGGGCGGTGCCCGGGTCGATCACGTACTTGATGCCGGGGACGGTGAGGCTGGTCTCGGCGACGTTGGTGGCCAGCACGATCCGGCGGGAGCCGGAGCGCTGGAAGACCTTGTGCTGTTCCGCGGAGCTCAGCCGGGCGTACAGCGGCAGGATCTCGGTGCTCCTGAGCTTCAGCTTCCCGAGCGCGTCGGCGGTGTCGCGGATCTCGCGCTCGCCGGAGAGGAAGACCAGGATGTCGCCCGGGCCCTCGGCCTGGAGCTCCTCGGCGGCGTCGCAGATCGCCTGGATCTGGTCGCGGTCGCGGTCCGCCTCGTCGGCGTCGTCCTCGTCGTTCCCGTCCACGACCGGGCGGTAGCGGACCTCGACCGGGTAGGTGCGGCCGGAGACCTCGACGATCGGGGCGTCCTCGAAGTGCCGGGAGAACCGCTCCGGGTCGATGGTCGCCGAGGTGATGATCACCTTGAGGTCGGGGCGGCGGGGCAGCAGCTGCTTGAGGTAGCCGAGCAGGAAGTCGATGTTGAGGCTGCGCTCGTGCGCCTCGTCGATGATCAGGGTGTCGTACTGGCGCAGCTCGCGGTCGGTCTGGATCTCCGCGAGCAGGATGCCGTCGGTCATCAGCTTGACCAGGGTGTCCGGGCCGACCTGGTCGGTGAACCGGACCTTCCAGCCGACCGCCTCGCCGAGCGGGCTGCGCAGCTCCTCGGCGACCCGCTCGGCCACCGTGCGGGCGGCGATCCGGCGGGGCTGGGTGTGGCCGACCAGACCGCGCACGCCGCGGCCCAGCTCCAGGCAGATCTTCGGGATCTGGGTGGTCTTGCCGGAGCCGGTCTCGCCCGCCACGATCACCACCTGGTGGTCGCGGACGGCCGCGAGGATCTCGTCCTTCTTCTGGCTGACCGGCAGCTCGGCGGGGTAGTCGATGGCCGGTACGGCGGCGCGGCGGCGCTCGACCAGCAGCTCGGCCCTGGCGACCTCGGCGGCGAGCTCGGCGGCGATCTTCGCGCGCGCCTCGGGCTTGCGGACCCGGCGCGCGCCGTCCAGCCGGCGGCCGATCCGCACCTGGTCGCGCAGGGTCAGCTCGGGCAGGCGCGCGGCCAGCTCGCCGATGCCGGGCCCCTCGCTCCGGGGGGACTCGGCGGCGGACTGGACTGCGGGAGAACTCACGGCGGGCATCCCTCTAGGTTCGCAAGGAGATGCGGTGGAGCGCACCTCGGTTTTCGAGCGACTCCAGTGTCACAGGGGACGCCGGTCCGCTGCCAATGGCGGCCCGGGGTGCCGTCCGCCACCTCTCCGTGAACGTGACCAGGGCGATGACGGCGAGGGCGGTGCGTCCACGGTGGACACGCCGCTCCCCGGGTGATGCCGCGCCATCACCCGGGGAGCGGTGGTCCGAGCCGCGGAATCAGCCCTCCTGGAGGACGAAGTCGCGGACCAGGCCGGACCAGGCGGCGGCCTGCTCGTAGACGACGACGTGGCCGCTGTCGATCTCCGCGTAGGTGCTGCCGGTGATGGCGTCGGCGAGCTCGCGGGTGAGGCCGACCGGGACGGTGCCGTCCTGGGTGCAGCCGATCACCAGGGTGCGGGCGGTGATCCGGGGCAGCAGCGGGCGGATGTCGGCGCTCAGGTTGAGGTCGATGTGGCGCAGCGCGCCCTCGGTGGGCTGGTTGCCCTTGATGATGGCGTCGAGCACCTCGGCCGGGAGGGAGTTCAGGTGGTCGCGGCTGAACGAGGTCAGGGTGCCGAACCGGCCGAAGGCCTCGGCGTCGCCGCGGATGGCGCGCCAGGTGGTCATGTGGTTGCTCAGGTAGGCGTCGTCCGGGCGGCTCCAGCCGGCCGTGAGCACCAGGCTGCGCACCAGCTCGGGGCGAAGGGCGGCGAGGGTGGCGGCGACCAGCGAGCCGAGCGAGAAGCCGACCAGGTCGGCCGGGCCGTCGCCGGCCGCCTCGATCACGGCGGCGATCTGCCCGGCGAGCAGCTCGGGGGTCAGCTCGCGGCCGTCGTCCTCGGTGTCGCCGCAGCCGGCGAAGTCCGGCAGCAGGACGGTGCGGACGTCGGTGAAGCCGCCGGCGAGGTGGCCGAAGGTGCCCGCGGCGCCGAAGCCGGTGCCGTGCACGAGGACCAGGGGCGGGTGGCCGGAGCCCTCGACGGCGTAGGAGACGCGGGCGCTGGGGCTGGTGGCGAAGGGCATGGCGGAGGTTCTCCTCGGGAGGCGGAAGGAACGGGACGGACGGGTCAGACGAGGCTCTTGGCCGCGCCGCCGTCGTCGACGGCGGGCGCGGCCGGGCGGGGGGCGCGTTCGAAGCCGAGCGCGACCAGGACCAGGGCGACGATGCCGCCGGTGGCGACCAGCACGGCGGTGCGCAGGCCGTCGGTGGTGGCCGAGCGCAGCGCCTCGCCGGTCAGGCCCCCGGTGCCGGCGTTGGCGATCGCCACCAGCGCGCCGAGGCCGACCGCGCTGCCGACCTGCTGGCCGGTGGAGACGATGCCGGAGGCGATGCCCTGCTCGTAGGGGTGCACCCCGGTCGCGGAGGCGGCGAACATCGTGGTGAAGATGACGCCCTGGCAGACGCTGAGCACCACCAGGCCGGGCAGCAGGGCGACGTAGCGGCCGTCCGGCGCCATGGTCAGCGCCGTCGCGGCGGTGCCGAGCGCGCCGAGCAGGTAGGAGGCGATCAGCGTGTCGCGGGCGCCGAACCGGGTGGCGAGCCGCCCGCCCAGCATCGAGCCGAGGAAGCCGCAGGCCATCGGGATCAGGAAGGCGACGCCGGTGCGCAGCGCGCTGTACTCGTGCACGGTCTGGAAGTAGACGGTCAGGAAGTACAGCAGGGTGCCGAAGCTCGCCATGAACAGGAAGGTGGTGACCACGCCGGTGGACAGGTTGCGGTTGCGGAACAGCCGCAGCGGCATCAGCGGGTCGCCGGACCGGGCCTCGATCGCCACGAAGGCGGCGAGCAGGCCGAGGCCGAGCACGGCGGTGGTCAGCACCAGCGGGGAGGTCCAGCCGGAGGCGGGGGCCTGGACCAGGGTGAAGACCACCAGGGTGGCGCCGGCGGTGGCGGTCAGCGCGCCGGGCAGGTCGAAGGAGCGGCCGCCCTCGCGCGGGCCGTCGGCGGGGATCAGCCGGGGGGCGAGCAGGGCGGCGCCGCCGGCCAGCGGCACGTTGACGTAGAACACCGCCTGCCAGCCGAAGGCCTCGGTGAGCACCCCGCCGGCCAGCGAGCCGATGATCATGCCGCTGGCGCCGGCCGCGGCCCAGACCGACAGGGCCCGGTTGCGCTCGCGGCCCTCGGCGAAGCCGGTGACCACCAGGGCGAGGGTGGCGGGGAACAGGAAGGCGCCGCCGAGGCCTTGCAGGGCGCGGGCCGCGATCAGCAGGCCGGGGGTGGTGGCCAGGCCGCCGAGCAGCGAGGAGCCGGCGTACAGCAGCAGGCCGAGGACGAACATCCGGCGGCGGCCGAACAGGTCGGAGGCCCGGCCGCCGAAGAGCAGGAAGCCGCCGAAGGCGACCGCGTAGGCGCTGACCACCCACTGCAGGGTCTGCGCGGAGAAGCCGAGGCCGCCGCCGATCTCCGGGAGCGCCACGTAGACGATGTTGTAGTCGATCGAGACGATCAACTGGGCGAACGCCAGCAGGGCCAGCAGGAGGCCCGAGCGGCGCGGCCCGGCGGCCTGCTCGGCGCCGGCGGACGGGGACATGGGGGAGCCTTTCGGAGGCGGTCGGGGGAGCGCGGGGCGGTACGGGGGCGTGCGGGGGCGCGAGCCGTCACGGCCCGGGGGTCAGGACGACCCGGCGGCCGTTCAACTCGCCTTTCTCCAGGCGCTGGTGGATCTCGGCGGCGGCGCTCAGCGGGCGCGTCTCCAGGGCCCGCGGGCGCAGCCGCCCGGCCGCGAGCAGCCGGTTGACGGTGACCGCGGCGTCGGCGAGCTCGGCGGTGGTGGCGTGCGAGATGGCGAACCCGCGGATCGAGCCGTCCTTCATGTAGAGCGGCCCGGCGGGCAGTTCGGGGCGGGAGCGGGCGCCGGCGAGCAGCACGATCCGGCCGCGCGGGGCGAGCAGGTCGACGGCGGTGGCGAGGTCGTTGGTGCCGGAGGTGTCGACGTGGACGTCGACGCCGCCGGGGCAGGCGGCGCGCAGCCGGTCGGGCAGGTCGGGGGCGCGGTAGTCGAGCACCTCGGTGGCGCCGAGGGCCCGGCAGTGCCCGGTGTCGGCGGGGCTCGCGGTGGCGACCACCCGGGCGCCGGCCTCGGCGACCAGCG
>NZ_BAAAKJ010000286.1:0-3779 GCF_039527695.1 Kitasatospora putterlickiae | reverse complement strand
GCCAGCGTGATCAGGGCGCCGCCGACGTTGCCGCCCCCGCCGCCGACCAGCACGGTCTCGCCGGTGCGCAGCCCGCCGTGGGTGAACAGGGCGAGGTGCGCGGTGGCCGCGGGGTGGAGGGCGGCGACGGCCTCGGCCGGGTCGACGCCCGGAGGCAGGCGGTAGAGCCGGTCGGCGGGGACGGCCGCGCGTTCGGCCGCCGCGCCCTGCCGGCCGCCGTGGCCGAGGCTGTTGCACCAGACCCGGTCACCGGGGCGGAAGCCGGGGGCTCCGGGGCCGGCCCGGAGCACGGTGCCCACGAGGTCCCGCCCGATCACGAACGGGAAGGGCAGCGGGGTCCGGAAGAGGCCCGAGCGGACGAAGGTGTCGACCGGGTTGACCGATACCGCGGTCACCGCGACCAGGACGTCGGTGGGGCCGGGGTCCGGCTCGGGCACCTCGCCGTGCCGGATGGCGGTGGCCGGACCGAGCCGCGGAATGAACGCTGCGCGCATGGGACCGATCCTGCGGGAGGTGCGGACGGGCGGCGTCGGATCGCGGCATCGTTCGTCAACTCCCTTGTCTCGGAAGGAAAGACGGGGTGGGACGGGCTGCCGCCCGACCTGACATAGATGCTACACCGATCGGTGCAATCTCTCATCTGCACGGAGTAGTTTACTCGGCCTGCGGGCGGGGACGACCTGCCTCCGTCCCCGCCCACCGGCTCGACCACCAAGGACGGGAACATGGCCACCGACCGACTCCTCGCCCAGCCGGGACCGAGACCCGCCGGCGGGAGCGGGCCGGGCACGGCGCGCGCCGCCGCCGTCCGCCTGCCGTCCCTGACCGGCCTGCGCTTCCCCGCCGCCCTCGCGGTCTTCGCCTACCACGCGGCGCTGCCGATCCCCACCCTGCGGTTCTTCGCCGACGACGACGTCGAGCACCGCTTCACCGGCCTCGCCGACCAGGCCGGCGGCCTCGGCGTGGCCTTCTTCTTCGTGCTCAGCGGCTTCGTGCTGACCTGGTCGGCCCGCCCCGGCGACACCGCCACCGGGTTCTGGCGGCGCCGCCTGGTCAAGATCGTCCCCAACTACGTGGTCGCCTGGGCGCTGGCCATGGTGCTCTTCGCGGGCGCCTACACCCCGGCCCGCACCGCGGTCCTCAACCTGCTGATGCTGCAGGTCTGGATACCCGACTTCAACACCTACTTCAGTGTCGACCCGCCGAGCTGGTCGCTCGGTGCCGAGCTGGTGTTCTACCTCTCCTTCCCGCTGCTGCACCGGGCGCTGCGCGCGATCCGCCCCGAGCGGCTGCCGTACTGGATCGCCGGGGCGGCCGCCGCCGTCGTCGCCACCCCCGTCCTCGCCTACCTGCTGCTGCCCGACACCCCCGGCGTGCCCGGCGGCTACCGGGCCTCGGTCGCCCAGTACTGGTTCGCCTACGTGCTCCCGCCGGTGCGGATGGTGGACTTCGCGCTCGGCGTCCTGGTCGCCCTCGCGGTGCGCTCCGGCCGCTGGCGCGACCTCGGCATGGCCTGGTCCGGCGTGCTGCTGGCGGTGGGCTACGCCGCCACCCGCTGGGTGCCCTACCTGTACGCCCAGCGGGCCCTCACCGTGGTGCCGATCGCGCTGCTCGTCGCGTCCGCCGCGATCGCCGACCGGGACGGCCGGTTCACCCCCTTCCGCAACCGGGTGATGACCTGGCTCGGCGAGGTCTCCTTCGCCTTCTACCTGCTGCACTTCATCGTGCTGACCGAGCTGCGCGACCTGCTCGGCACCCGGATGTACTCCACCGTCGAGGGTGTCGGCCTGCTGCTGCTCGCCGTCGTGGTGACCGTGCTGCTCTCCTGGGTGCTGTACCGGCTGGTCGAGGCGCCGATCACCCGGCGGTTCTCCGCGCCGCGCGGCCGGCCGGCCGCGACGACCACCGCCCGACCCTCCTGACCGACGTCGA
Organism: Kitasatospora putterlickiae; assembly: GCF_039527695.1. NCBI lineage: Bacteria > Bacillati > Actinomycetota > Actinomycetes > Kitasatosporales > Streptomycetaceae > Kitasatospora > Kitasatospora putterlickiae. Next base: position 1,847 of record NZ_BAAAKJ010000286.1, on the reverse strand, counting down.
GAAAGCGAGCCGAACCCATGGGCAAGATCCTCGTCACCGGGGCGACCGGCCAGGTCGGCGCCGAGGTGCTGGCACAACTGCTGGCGGCCGGGGCCGACGTCCGGGCCGGTGCCCGGACCCCGGAGAGGCTGGCGCCGCCGGCCCCGGTCGAGACCGCCGTGCTCGACCTCACCGACCCCGGCACCCACGGCCCGGCACTGGCCGGGGTGGAGAAGGTGTTCCTCTACGCCGTCCCGCGGGGCACCGCCGGCTTCCTCGCCGCGGCGAAGGAGGCGGGCGTGCGGCACGTCGTGATGCTCTCCTCGCAGACCGTGGTGGACGCCTTCCCGGTGCAGAAGCCGATCGTCGAGATGCACCGCGCGGTCGAGGAGGCGGTGCTCGCCTCCGGGATCCCGCACACCTTCCTGCGGCCGCACAACTTCGCCACCAACCTCCTGATGTGGGGCTGGCCGGAGTCGATCCGGGACGGGGGACGGATCCGCTTCCCGTACCCGGAGTCGCACAGCGACGCGATCCACGAGAAGGACGTCGCCGCGGTCGCGGTGGCCGCGCTCACCGGGGCCGGCCACGAGGGCCGGGCGTACTTCATCAGCGGCCCGGCCTCGATCACCCAGCGGGAGCAGCTGGCGGCGCTCGCCGAGGCGCTCGGCCGGCCGCTGGTGTTCGAGGAGCTCACCGAGGCCGAGGCGCGCGAGGCGCTCGCCCCGATCGTGCCGGTCTGGGTGATGGACGCGGTGGTCGGCTACTGGGCCGGTTCCGACGGCGTGCCGACCGAGGTGTCCGACACGGTGGAGCGGCTCACCGGCCGCCCGGCCCGGACCTTCGCCGAGTGGGCCCGCGACCACGCCGCGGACTTCACCGCCTGAGCGCCCGCCACCGACCGCGCCGGAGCGGTGGGCCGCGCACCTTAGCGGGACGGGGCGCGAACCGTAGGGTCCGGCGCAAGCGAACCCGCGATCCGAGGGGGACCGATGAGCGGCCCAGCCATCACCCGACCCCTGCCGGCGGAGCCGCAAGCCTCCCCGGAGGAAGGCCGGTTGCTCGACGCCTCGCACGAGGTGCTGCTCAAGGAGCTGTGCGCGGTGCTGTTCGCCTCGCTCCCGCGCAGCGACCAGCGGCGCAAGGGCGCCCAGTACCTGCGCGGGCTGCTCGGCGCGCGCGGGCGCAAGTCGATCCGCAACATCGCCACCGTGGTCGGCGGACCGGCCGCCGAACAGAGCCTGCACCACTTCATCACCAGCTCCACCTGGGACTGGGGCCCGGTCCGCCAGGCCCTGGCCCAGCACCTGGCCAGGATCGCCCCGCCGCAGGCCTACGTGCTGCGGCCGATGGTCGTCCCGAAGGCCGGCGACCACTCGGTGGGCGTCGACCGCCGTTTCATCCCGGCCCTCGGCCAGGTGCTCAACGCCCAGCAGGCGGTGGGCGTCTGGACCGCCTCGGAGAGCTTCAGCGGACCGGTCAACTGGCGGCTGCACCTGCCGCGCACCTGGCTGGAGGACGCGCCGCGGCGCAGCCAGGCGCTGATCCCGGACGAGGTGGACGCGGAGACCCTCGGCGACTGCGCGCTGGAGACGGTGCTCGGCCTGCCCGCCCGCTGGGGACTGCCGGCCCGCCCGGTGGTCGCGGACGCCCGGGACGCCGACGGGCTGCGGCTGGTGCGCCGGATGCGGGCCGAACGGCTGCCGATGCTGGTCCGGGTGGGCGGCTCGTTCCCGCTGCGCCCGGTGGCGCCGCCGCCCGGCCACCCGGCCGGACCGGGGCCGGCCTGCCACCTGCTCACCGCCGCCCGGGAGCTGCGCCGGCCGGTGGTCTGGTCGGACCCGGCGGGCGCGCCGCGCGCCGGGCTG
>NZ_BAAAKJ010000285.1:15031-23309 GCF_039527695.1 Kitasatospora putterlickiae | reverse complement strand
GCCGTACCGCTCGGCGCAGCAGGCGCAGGCGTTCATGTCGATGTTCCAGGCCGGTACCGCCAGCGGCCGCTCGGCCGCCCGGGCCAACTCCCAGGCCCAGTCGGTGTACCAGGCCCAGTCCGCGTACCAGGCCCAGGCCGAGGCCCGGCAGCAGGACCGGACGGCCCGCCCCCACGGCCCGTCCGGCCAGGACCAGGGCGGTCCCCACCCCTCGGGCCACTCCCCGGCCCCCGCCCCGCACGACCCTTCCCTTCCCTCTTCCCCCCAGCTTCCCCAGCGTTCCGGAGAGTTCCATGACCACCACCCCTGACCTCGGCTGGCTGCTCGCCGACATCATCAACGTCCCCGAGGTCCAGCACGCCGTCGTGGTGTCCAACGACGGCCTGGAGATCGGACGCAGCGAGGGCATCGTCCGCGAGGACGCCGAGCGCCTCGCCGCCGCCTGCTCCGGTCTGCAGTCGCTGGCCCGCGGCGTCGCCCAGGGCTTCGGCGGTCACAACAGCGCCACCCGGCAGATCATCATCGAGTACGGCGGCGGCTACCTCTTCATCGTCGCCGCCGGCGCCGGCGCCCACCTGGCCGTGGTGACCGGCGAGGCCGTCGACGCCGGCCTGGTCGCCTACCAGATGCAGGTCCTCGTCGAGCGGATCGGCACCCACCTCACCAGCCCGCCGCGCGCCGACCTCGCGGCGGGGGGCCACCGGTGAGCGGCGGCCCGGTCCGCCCCTACGTCATCACCGGCGGCCGCAGCCGCTCCACCCGCCCCGAGCTGGCGATCGAGAGCCTGGTCAGCGCCTTACCGGAGCGGCCCGAGCTGCCCGAGGACCCGCTGCTCAACCGTGAGCACCAACGCATCGTCCAGCTGTGCCACAGCCTGCTGTCGATCGCCGAGGTGGCGGCCCACCTCGGGCTGCCGCTCGGTGTCGTCAAGGTGCTGGTCGGCGACCTCTGGGACCTCGGCGCCGTCCAGGTGCTCCCGCCCGTCCCGCAGGCCGAGCGCCTGCCCACCACTCTCCTGGAAGAGGTGCTCGTTGGCCTCCGCCAACTCCGCTGACCCGCTCGCCGCCCCGGTGGCCGCCGCGCCCTCCGGCCCGCCCGCCGAGCCGCACTACCTGCCGCCTTCCGTCCAGGGCGCGGTGAAGATCCTGGTCACCGGCCCGTTCGGGGTCGGCAAGACCACCCTGGTCGGCTCGCTCAGCGAGATCACCCCGCTGCGCACCGAGGAGACCATGACGGCCGCCAGCGCCGGCGTGGACGACCTCACCGGGCGCAGCGGCAAGACCACCACCACGGTGGCCCTGGACTTCGGCCGGATCACGCTCAACCGGCGGCTCGCGCTGTACCTGTTCGGCACGCCCGGCCAGCAGCGGTTCTGGCCGCTCTGGGACGACCTGTCGCGCGGCGCGCTCGGCGCGATCGCCATGGTCGACCTGCGCCGCCCGGACGAGAGCTTCGACGTGCTCGGCCGGCTGGAGGAACAGCAGATCCCGTTCGCCGTCGCGGTCAACACCTTCCCGGACTCGCCGAGTTACCCGGAGGAGGAGATCCGGGCCGCGCTGGACCTGCTGCCCGGGGCGCCGGTCCTGTACTGCGACGCGCGGGACCGGCGGGCGGCCTACGACCTGCTGATCGACTTCGTCGACCACCTGCACCGCACCGCCGTCCTGGAGCTGGAGCGATGACCCTTCCCGAGTCCGCCGGCACCGCCGTCCCGCCGCCGGGCTGCCCGGCGCACGCCGGCGCCGTCCCGCTGTACGGCCCGCGCTTCCAGACCGACCCCTCCCAGGTCTACCGCGAGATGCGGGCCGCGCACGGCCCGGTCGCGCCGGTGGAGCTGGCCGGCGGGGTGCCGGCCTGGCTGGTGATCGGCTACCGCGAGCTGCAGCTGGTGACCGGCCGGCCGCAGCTGTTCGGCCGCGACTCCGCCCGCTGGACGGGCTGGTCGGCGATTCCCGAGGACTGGCCGCTGAAGCCGATGATGGCCCCGGTGCCGTCGGTCCTCTACACCGAGGGCGAGGAGCACGTCCGGCGCTCGCGGGCGGTCACCGACGCGCTGGCCGCCGTCGACCCGTACGAGCTGCGCAAGCACTGCGAGGAGCTGGCCGACCGGCTGATCGACGGGTTCGCCGGGCGCGGCGAGGCGGACCTGGTCGCCGAGTACGCGCACCGGCTGCCGCTGCTGGTGCTCTGCCGGGTGCTCGGGCTGAGCGAGGAGCGGGCGCCGGTGCTCATCGAGGCCCTGCTGACCATGCTGGACGGCGGTGCGGACGCGCCGGCCGGTGCCCAGCGGCTGCTCTCGGCGATGCTGGAGCTGGTCGAGGAGAAGGCCGTGCGGCCGGGCGACGACGTCGCCTCGCGGATGCTGGCGCACCCGGCGGGCCTGACCCACGAGGAGGTCATGCGGGACCTGCGGGTGCTGCTGATCGCCGGTCACCAGCCCACCTCGTACTGGGTCTCCAACGCGCTGCGGCTGATGCTCACCGACGAGCGGTTCGCCGCCTCGCTGTCCGGCGGGCGGCGCAGTGTCGGCCAGGCGCTGAACGAGGCGCTCTGGGAGGACACCCCGACGCAGATCTTCGCCGGCCGCTGGGCGGTCCGCGACACCCGGCTCGGTGGCCAGCGGATCGCCGCCGGGGACATGCTGCTGCTGGGCTTCGCGGGCGCCAACGCGGACCCGTCGGTGCGCCAGGAGGACGGCAGGCCGGCCGAGGGCAACCGCGCGTACCTGAGCTACTCGTACGGCGAGCACGGCTGCCCGTTCCCGGCGCAGGAGGCGGCCGAGGTGATCGCGACCACGGCGGTCGAGGTGCTGCTGGACCGGCTGCCGGACCTGCGGCTGGCGGTGGCCGAGCACGCGCTGGTGTGGCGGCCGTCGGCCTGGGTGCGCGGGCTGGTGGCGCTGCCGGTCTCGTTCACACCGGGGTACGCGGGCTGATCCGCGCGGCATGCCCCCCGGGACCCCGAACCGAAGGAGAGACGCAAGCGATGACCGCCCCCGCCCCGATCGTCCTCGACCCGCTGGCGCGCGACAACGCCGCCGAGGGCGCGCTGCTGCGCGCCGCCGGCCCGGTGGTGCCGGTGGAACTGCCCGGCGGCGTCGCCGCCTGGGCGGTGACGCGGCACGCGGCCGCCCGTGAGCTGCTGACCGACGCCCGGCTGGTGAAGGACGCCCGGCACTGGGCGGCGTACCAGCGCGGCGAGGTGCCGAAGACCTGGCCGCTGATCGGTCTGGCGGTGCCGGGTCCGAGCATGGTGACCACCGACGGCGCCGAGCACCGCCGGCTGCGCGCCCTGGTGGCGCACGCGTTCACCCCGCGCCAGGTGGAGCTGATGCGCCCGCGGGTCGAGGCGATCACCCGGGACCTGCTGGACACCCTGGCGGCGGGGGAGCCGGTGGTGGACCTGAAGTCCGCCTTCGCCTTCCCGCTGCCGATGACGGTGATCTGCTCGCTGCTGGGCGTGCCGGAGTCGGAGCACGGCCATCTGCGGGACCTCTACGAGCGGTTCTTCGGCGCCCGGCCGAACCCGGAGGGCATCCAGGCGACCATCGCCGGGCTGAACGCCTTCGTCAACGGCGTGGTGGCGCGGCGCCGCGCGGCGCCCGGCGACGACCTGGCGAGCGTGCTGCTGGCGGCCGACGCGGAGGGCGGGGCGCTGACCGACGCGGAGGCGGCGGCCACCCTGCGGGTGATCATCGCGGCGGGCCACGAGACCACGGTGAACCTGATCGGCAACGCGGTGCGGGCGCTGCTCGCGCACCCGGACCAGCTGGCGCTGGTGCGGGAGGGGAAGGTCGGCTGGGACGCGGTGGTGGAGGAGTCGCTCCGCTGGACGCCGCCGACCAGCAACTTCCTGTTCCGGTTCGCCGCCGAGGACGTGCCGGTGGGCGGCACGGTGATCCCGCGCGGTGAGCCGGTGCTGATCTCGTACAACGCGATCGGCCGGGATCCGGCGCAGCACGGGGTGACGGCGGAGGTGTTCGACGTCACCCGGGACCCGATCCGGCACCTGTCCTTCGGCCATGGTCCGCACGTCTGCCCGGGGTCGCCGCTGGCCCGGCTGGAGGCGGGGATCGCGCTTCCGGCGCTGTTCGAGCGCTTCCCGGGGCTGTCGCCGGCGGTGCCGGACGAGGAACTGCGGCCGAGCGGCTCGCTGGTGGTGAACGCGCTGAAGGAACTTCCGGTCCGGCTGTTCTGACGCGAATGTTCGGAGACGCGAGGGAGCAGAATCGTTTCCTCGTGCGGTTGTTCGGCCCTGCCCGGTTCTCCCCGGGCGGGGCCGTCCGGCGTCCGGGTCACAACCGGGGCACACGGGAGTGAAGGTCGCGTTCGGACCTTGGCGGCACCCGGCGGCTGCGTTACCGTCTTTGGATCGGCCGGCCGCCGCGTCCATGTCGAATGTCGAACTCCGGTACAGCGCAATGCCGTTCTGTCGTACAGCCGAGCGTTCACGCCTTGGCGAGGAGGACCGCGTTGACTCCCACCCCGACCGTGCCGTCCATGACCGCGCCGCCCCCGTCCAGTGGCCGGCGGCGCCGTTCACCGGCCGTCGTGGCCCTGCTGGCCGTCGCGGCCCTGACCGCGGCCTGTTCCAACAGCTCCGACACCTCCGGAAGTTCGGGCGGGTCGGGCGACGGCCAGACCCTGTCCGGTGACTGCGCCAAGTACCAGTCGTACGCCGGGCACGCGGGCAAGACGGTGACGGTCTTCGCCTCGATCCTCAGCCCCGAGTCGGACAACCTGGAGAAGTCCTGGGCGGACTTCAGCAAGTGCACCGGCATCAAGATCAGTTACGAGGGCAGCAACGACTTCGAGTCCCAGCTCCCGGTGCGGGTGAGCGGCGGCAACGCGCCGGACTTCGCGATCATCCCGCAGCCCGGCCTGCTGGCCCAGATGGTCAAGAGCGGCAAGGTGGTCAAGCCGCCCGAGCAGACCGTGGCCAACCAGGCGAAGTGGAGCCCGGTCTGGAAGACCTACGGCTCGGTCAACGGCACCTTCTACGCCGCGCCGATGAGCGCCAACATGAAGTCCCTGGTCTGGTACTCGCCCAAGGCGTTCAAGCAGGCCGGCTACTCGGTGCCGAAGACCTGGACCGACCTGTTGGCGCTCAGCGACCGGATCGCCAAGGCCGGCGGCGGCAAGCCGTGGTGCGGCGGCATCGCCTCCGGCACGGCCACCGGCTGGCCGGCCACCGACTGGCTGGAGGAGGTGGTCCTCGGCTCGTACGGCGGTGACGTGTACGACCAGTGGGTGAGCCACCAGGTGAAGTTCTCCGATGCGAAGATCACCGCGGCGATGAAGACGGTCGCCGACTGGATGCAGAACCCGGCCTGGGTCAACGGCGGCTACGGCGACGTGAAGTCGATCGCCACCACGACCTTCCAGGACGCCGGCACGCCGATCCTCACCGGCAAGTGCTTCATGCTCCAGCAGGCGTCCTTCTACAAGGCGCAGTGGCCCAAGGACACCAAGATCGGTCCGGAGGGCGACATCTTCGCCTTCAACCTGCCGGCGGTGAACCCGTCGGTGGCCAACCCGGTGGAGGGCGGCGGGGAGTTCCTCACCGCGTTCGCGAGCCGGCCCGAGGTGCAGGCCGTGCAGAACTACCTGTCCAGCAGCGACTGGGCGAGCAGCCGGGTGCGGACCGCGACCGGCTGGGTTTCGGCCAACCAGGGCGTGGACAAGAGCCTGTACACCGATCCGATCGACCGGATCTCCGCCGACGCGCTCACCGACCCGGCGGCGACGTTCCGGTTCGACGGCTCGGACCTGATGCCGGCCGCGGTCGGCGCCGGGCAGGAGTGGAAGTCGCTCACCGCCTGGTTCGCCGAGGGGCAGTCGATCCAGAAGACCGCCGCGGACATCGACGCGGCCTGGCCGCAGTAGCGGCGCGCGCCGCAGGACCACCTGCCGAAGGGCGGTGCGGGGCCACCCACCCGCACCGCCCGCCTCCTCCGCGCCCCGTCCTCCGCCGGGTGCGCGCGGAGGCACCCCCTTCACCCTCCTCCCGGTCCCCGTTCCGCCCTCCGTTGGGAAAGGACGTCCCGTCATGTCCCTCTCCGCCGGCGCCTGGGGCGACGCGATGGTCAAGTTCGGCAACGGCTTCGGAGCGATCGCCGGCTTCCTCGGCATCCTGTTGCTGGTCTTCCTGGTCGCCGGACGCGCCTCCGGCCGGATCGCCCGCCCGCTGGCCGTGCTGGTGCTGCTCGGCCCGGCGGTGGCGCTGCTGCTGGTCGGCCTGGTCGCGCCGCTGGTCCGCACCGTCTACCTGAGTCTGTACAGCGACGACAGCAGCCGCTTCGTCGGCGGCGAGAACTTCGGCTGGGCGTTCACCAGCGAACCGTTGCGCGAGGTGCTGGTCAACACCCTGCTCTGGCTGGCGGTCGTTCCGCTGGCGGCCACCGGGCTCGGCCTCGTGCTGGCCCTGCTGGTGGACCGGATGCGCGGCCAGGCCGTCTACAAGTCGCTGATCTTCATGCCGATGGCGATCTCGCTGGTCGGCGCCTCGATCATCTTCAAGTTCGTCTACGAGTCGCGCGACCCCTCGCAGCGGCAGATCGGCCTGCTCAGCCAGCTGGCGATCTCGCTCGGCTGGGACGACCCGCCGAACTGGATGCTCTCCCAGCCGCTCAACACCTTCCTGCTGATGGCCGTCATGGTGTGGGTGCAGACCGGCTTCGCGATGGTCGTCCTCTCGGCGGCGATCAAGGCGATCCCGGACGACGTCACCGAGGCGGCCCGGCTGGACGGCGCGCAGGGCGTGCGGCTGTTCTGGTTCGTCACGGTGCCGATGATCCGCACCACGGTGGTGGTGGTGCTGACCACGGTGATGATCACCACCCTGAAGGCCTTCGACATCGTCCGCACCATGACCGGCGGCAACTTCGGCACCCAGGTGCTGGCCAACGAGATGTACTCGCAGTCCTTCGTCCAGTTCAACACCGGGCGGGGCAGCGCGCTGGCGGTGATCCTCTTCCTCGCGGTGCTGCCACTGGTGGCCTACAACATCCTCCAGCTGCGCAAGGAGCGTGCGGTCCGATGAGCGTACGGCGCGACGGCAACGCCGTCCGGAAGGCCTTCTCCGCCCCGCTCGCCTCGGTCTTCGTGATCGCGGTGACCGTGTTGTGGACCGTCCCCACCGTCGGGCTGCTGGTCACCTCGCTGCGGCCCAAACGGGACGTCACCGCCGACGGCTGGTGGAACGCCCTGCTCCATCCCGACTTCGGCCTGGACAACTACCACACGGTGCTGTTCGAGGGCGGCTCCGGCGTCTCCACCGGTCTGATGCCCTTCCTGGTGAACTCGCTGGCGATCAGCGTGCCGGCCACCCTGTTCCCGCTGGCACTGGCGGCGATGGCCGCGTACGCGCTGGCCTGGGTGCGGTTCAAGGGCAGCGACACGCTGTTCTTCGTGGTTTTCGCGCTCCAGGTGGTGCCGCTGCAGATGGCGCTGATCCCGCTGCTCCAACTGTTCTCGGGCGGGGCGCACCTGGGCCCGCTGACCCTGCTGCCGGCGCTGGACCTCAAGGGCACCTACGCGCCGGTCTGGCTGGCGCACACCATGTTCGCGCTGCCGCTGGCGATCTTCCTGCTGCACAACTTCATCGCCCAGCTGCCGCGCGACCTCATGGAGGCGGCTGTGGTGGACGGCGCCTCGCACTTCAAGATCTTCCGCTCCATCGTGCTGCCGCTCTGCACCCCCGCGCTGGCCTCGTTCGCGATCTTCCAGTTCCTCTGGGTCTGGAACGACCTGCTGGTGGCGCTCACCTTCGCGGGCGGCACGCCGGAGGTGGCGCCGATGACGGTCCGGCTGGCGCAGCTGTCCGGCTCCTTCGGCGGGCGGTGGGAGCTGCTCACGGCGGGGGCGTTCCTGTCGATCGTGATCCCGCTGGCGGTGTTCTTCGCGCTCCAGCGCTACTTCGTGCGCGGGCTGCTGGCCGGGTCGGTCAAGGGGTGACCCCGTTCCGTCCGAGGCCGGGGGCGGTTTCGCCCGGGGTCGGGGCGGGTTGGTCCGGGGAAGCGCCGGGGTTCACGCCGTTCGATGGCGAATGTGGCGATTTCGTGGACACGATCGGCGGCAACCGGTACACCGGTGAGGGGAGTCGGCCGAGGTGACACAGGGGGGGGGCGGTCATGGCGGACACGGGCAGTGGCGCGGGCACCGGCGTACGCGCACGGGCGGGTACGGGCAGGGGCGTCGGAGGGCGCGGGGGCGGGTGGTGGCGGAGCCGGGCCGTGGGCCTGCTGGTGGCTCTCGCCACCGCGGCCGGCCTGGGCGTC
>NZ_BAAAKJ010000285.1:610-15009 GCF_039527695.1 Kitasatospora putterlickiae | reverse complement strand
GTCGGCCCGGGCGCGCCCCCGGCGGCGGCCGTCACGGCGACACTGGGCAGCACCGAGGTCGGCACCGCCGTCGACACCGCGGACTCCCACTACCTCAACGCCTCGCGCCACGTGACCGGTTCGTCCGGCGGCAGGGTCAGCGGCATCTCGGTGTACGTGGAGAACGTGGACGCCGCGCCCGGCAACCGGTTCCAGACGGCGGTCTACCAGGACAACGGCGGCCGCCCGGGAGCCCTGCTGGCGAGCAGCGCCACCGCGACCCTCACCGGTCCCGGCTGGAACACCGTCCCGGTGACGGCCACCCTGGCCGCCAACACCCCCTACTGGCTGGCCTACAACACCAACGGCTCCGGCCCGTCGGTCAACAACCTGCGCTACAGCCCCGGCGGCTCCAGCGCCTACGGCACCGGTGGTCAGCCGTTCGGCAGCTGGCCGGCCACCGTGGGCCCGGTCGGCACCAGCGCCACGAGCTTCTCGATCTACGCCACCTACACCGCCGAGGTGGCCCCGCCGTCCCCGCTCCCGGGGGCCGGGCCGGGCGGGGAGGGCCCGATCCTGCTGGTCACCAGTCAGGCCAACCCGTACACCCGCTACCTGGCGGAGATCCTCAAGGCGGAGGGCCTGAACGCCTACCGCCAGGTGGACGTCTCCGCCGTCACCAGTGCCGTGCTGGCCTCCGCCGACGTGGTGCTGCTCGGTGAGACACCGCTCACCGCCGCCCAGGCGAACCTGTTCACCACCTGGACCAACGGCGGCGGACAGCTGGTGGCGATGCGCCCGGACAAGCAGCTCGCGCCGCTGTTCGGGCTCACCCCGGCGGCCGGCACCCGCGCCGACGCCTACCTCAAGGTGAACACCGGTGCCGCGCCCGGCGCCGGGATCACCGGCGCCACCATGGGCTACCACGGCGCCGCCGACCTCTACACGCTGAACGGGGCCACCGCCGTCGCCACCCTGTACAGCGACGCGGCGACCGCGACCGCCAACCCGGCGGTGACCCTGCGCGCGGCCGGCGGCGGGCGGGCCGCCGCGTTCAGCTACGACCTGGCCAGGTCGGTGGTGCTGACCCGCCAGGGCAACCCCGCCTGGGCCGGTGAGCAGCGCGACGGCGTCGACGGCTACGAGGCCGCCGAGATGTTCTTCGGCACCGACGGCCAACCGGACTGGAACGACCTGGACAAGGCGCTCATCCCGATCGCCGACGAGCAGCAGCGGCTGCTCGCCAACCTGCTCACCCGGCTGGCGTCCGACGACAAACCGCTGCCCCGGTTCTGGTACTTCCCGCGTGACGTCAAGGCCGTGGTGGTGATGACCGGCGACGACCACGGCGTCGGCGGCACCGCCGGCCGCTGGAACGACTACCTCGCGCAGAGCCCGCCCGGCTGCTCCGTCGCCGACTGGGAGTGCGTGCGCGGCTCCTCGTACGTCTACCCGGACGGCCCGCTCACCCCGGCCCAGGCCAAGGCGTACAGCGACCAGGGCTTCGAGGTCGGCGTGCACGTCACCACCGACTGCCGCCCCTGGGGCACCACCTCGGCCCTGCAGGGCTACTACCGGGACCAGCTGGCCGCCTGGCGGGCCAGGTACCCGGCGCTGCCGAACCCGTCGAGCAGCAGGACGCACTGCGTGGAGTGGGACGACTGGGCCACCCAGGCGAAGACCAAGCTCGCCAACGGGATCCGGCTGGACACCGACTACTACTTCTACCCGTCGAGCTTCACCCAGGACCGGCCCGGCTACTTCAACGGCACGGCCCAGATCATGCGCTTCGCCGACACCGACGGCAGCGTGATCGACGAGTACCAGGCCACCACCCAGCTCACCGACGAGTCGGGCCAGTCGTACCCCGGCACCGTCACCACCCTGCTCGACGCCGCGTACGGCGCGCAGGGCTACTATGCGGCGCTGACCGCCAACATCCACACCGACTTCGCCGGCTCCGGCGCCTCGGACGCGGTCATCGCCGCCGCCAAGGCGCGGGGCGTGCCGGTGGTGTCCGGGCGGCAGATGCTCACCTGGCTGGACGGGCGCAACGGCTCGGCGTACACCAGGCTCGCCTGGCACCCGGCCACGGGCGGCGGCGGCTCGCTGACCTTCGACATCACCGGCGGGGCCACCGGGCTGCGCGCGATGCTGCCGTTCAACGCGGCCTCCGGCACGCTCACCGGGATCAGCTCCGGGGGCCGTCCGGTGCCGTACCGGATCGAGACGGTCAAGGGGGTGGCGTACGCGTTCTTCGACGGCGCGGTGGGCTCGTACGCGGCGGAGTACGGCCATGACTCCACCGCGCCGACGGTGATCGGCAGCACGCCGGCCCCCGGCGCGAGCGGGGTGGCGCCGGGCACGGCGGTGCGGTTCTCCTTCGGCGAGCCGCTGGACCCGGCGAGCGTGACCGGCGGGACCGTCACCCTGCGGGCCACGGCGGGCGGCGCGGCCGTCGCGGGGACGGTCGCCCACGACGCGGCGACGAACGGCGTGGTGTTCACCCCGGCCGCCCCGCTCGCGCTGACCACCGGGTACACCGCGACCGTCCAGGGCGTCCGGGACCTCGCCGGGAACGCACTGGCCGGACCCTACGCGTTCGCGTTCACCACCGGGGGAGCGGAGCCGCGCACGATCGGCGGCGCGGAGGTGGGCTCGCGGACCGACGACACCGACTCCAACCACCTGAACGGCAGCCGGGTGACGACCGGCGCCGCTCCGGTGGCGCTCACCTCGCTGAGCGTGCACGTCGGTCCGGTCGGCGCGGCGCCCAACAACCAGTACCAGCTGGCCGTCTACACCGACGTGGGCGGCTCGCCGGGGACGCTGGTCGCCCGGACCGGGTCCGGGACGCTGACCGCCAACGCGTGGAACTCGCTTCCGGTGGACCTCACGCTGAGTCCCGGAACGTCGTACTGGTTCGTCTACAACAGCAACGGGACGAGCTCCACCGTCAACAACATGCACTACTCGACCGGTGCCTCCGGCCAGGGCGCGTACAGCAACACCGTGGTGCCGTTCGGGACGTGGCCGGCGGACTTCGGGCCGGCGGTGAAGGACTCGTTCCTGTACTCGCTGTACGGGACGTACTGACCGGGGCGGTGTGGGGCCCGCGGCGAGCCGGCCCGGGCGCCTGCCGGCGGAGGGACCCGGCTCTGTCACAGGGGTGTGACGGAGCCGGGCCCAGTCTTTTTGAACTTGTTCAGAATGGTCTACAGTCGGCTTCGGCCGCGCTGCCCGGTGTCCTCGCCGGTGTGGTTCCGCGCGCCCGTCGGCGGACCGCCCGGAAGGTGGTTTCCGCACGTCCACCCGACCTTCGAGGGGGAAGCCATGTCCGGAATCAGCACACCAGCGGCGGACGGAGTGCCGCCCGGCGGCGGCGCCGGGGCCGGGCTCGGGGCCGGGCCTGGGGCCGGGCCGTACCGGGCGCCCGTGCCCGCGCCGCAGCCGTTCGCCTGGCTGCGGCCCAGCGATCCGGACCGGAAGGCCCCGGCCACCGGCCGGACGGTGCTGGCGGCGGTGCTGACCGGTCTGCTCACGTCCCTGCTGCTGATGGACGGACTCGGCGTCAACCTGCTGCTCTGCGCGGCGCTCGCCGCCGCCGGGGCCGGGATCGCCGCCCGCGCGGCGGGCCGCCGGCTGCGCCCCTGGACCGCCGTGTGGAGCGCGCTCGCGCTCGCCCTGCTCGCCGTCCCGGCACTGTACGAGGCCCACTGGCCGACGCTGCTGAGCATGGTCTGGGCCGTCGGCCTGGCCTCGCTCGCGCTGCACGGCGGACGGCGCTGGAGCGGCGTCCTGTTCGCGCTGCCGGGACTGCTCTGGCAGCTGGTACCGGCCCTCGGCTGGGCCCGGAAGAGCCTGCGCGGCGGTGGCGGGGTGGCGCGCGGCCGGGTGGTGCCGGTGCTCAAGGGCGTACTGGTCGCGGCCGTGCTGCTGGCCGTCTTCGGCACCCTGTTCGCCAGCGCCGACGCGGCCATGGCCGACGTCCTCGACAGCCTCGTGCCCAGCCTGGACCTCGGCGAACTCCCGGCCCGGGTGGCGTTGTTCACGCTCGGCCTGGCCGCCGCCCTGGGCTTCGCCCACATCGCGGCCGGTCCGCGCCGCTGGGACCGCGCGCGGATCCGGCCGGGTCGTGCCAGGGGCCGGCTGGAGTGGGCGCTGCCGCTGGCCGCGCTGAACCTGATGTTCGGCGCCTTCGCGGTGGTGCAGGCGGTGGTGGTGCTCGGCGGCGGGGAGTCGGTGCTGGAGCGGACCGGGATGAGCCGCTCCGCGTACGCCCGGCAGGGCTTCTGGCAGCTGCTCGTGATCACCGTGCTGACCCTGGTGGTGGTCGCGGTCGCCAAGCGCTGGGCGCCGCGCGCGACCGAGACCGACCGCAGGCTCGCGCGCGTCCTGCTCGGCGCGCTCTGCCTGCTCACCCTGGTCGTGGTGGCCTCGGCGCTCGGGCGGATGTGGTTCTACGTCGACGCCTCGGGCCTCACCACGCTGCGGCTGTGGGTGCTGGCCGTCGAACTGTGGCTGGGCGTGGTCTTCCTGCTGCTGATCGCGGCCGGTCTCACCCCGTCGGCGGGCTGGCTGCCGCGCGCGGTGGTGCTGAGCGCGGCGCTGGCCGCCGCCGGGTACGGGCTGATCGGGCCGGACGCGCTGATCGCGGAGCACAACGTGGCCCGCTTCGAGCGGACCGGGCAGATCGACCTGCGCAATGTCCGCGGCCTCTCGCCGGACGCGGTTCCGGCCCTGGACCGGCTGCCGGGGGACTACCGGACCTGCGCGCTCAGCGTCATGGCCTCCGAGCTGGGGCGGGACGGTGCCACTCCCTGGTACGCCGACAGCCTGGCCGGGGCGCGGGCCCGGGACATCCTCGCCGAGCGCCCGCCGGCCGACCGCCTCGTGGGCCAGGAGTACGCCTGCGACCGGGTCGGGCTCCGCTACGGCTTCACCTTCGGAGGCTGAGAAAGTGTTGGGTAATTGATCAACTACATGAGGTGAGGTTGGGTGGGTGATCTTCGCGGGCGCCTTGACCGCGAAGATCACCGTCATGTGTGTCTGTTCGTGCAAGCCGCTCTATGCATCGTCGTTGACGGATGCTCAGTGGGTGGTGATAGAGCCGCTGCTGCCGGTGCGGGATCCGTGCCGGGGTGGGCGTCCGTTGAAGTTCCCGCGTCGGCTGGTCGTGGACACGGGTGTTGTACGTGCTGGTCACGGGTTGTGCGTGGAGGATGGTTCCGCACGACCTCGCGCCGTGGGACGTGGCCTACCGCTGGTTCCGTGCGTGGACGGCGGACGGGACCTGGGACCGGGTTCACGACGCACTGCGCGACCGGGTTCGGGTGGCCGACGGCCGGGACCCGCAGCCGTCGGCCGCCGCGCTGGACTCCCAGTCCGTGCGCAGTCACCAGGGTGGCGAGGCGATCGGCTACGACGCGGGCAAGCGTGTGCGGGGCCGCAAGCGGCACCTGCTGGTGGACACCTGCGGGCTCGTGCTGCGGGCGGTGGTGCACTCGGCGTCGGTGCAGGACCGGGCGGGCGCGAAGCTGGTCCTCACCGGGGTCCGGGAGGAGTTTCCGCAGGTCGGGCTGGTCTGGGTCGACGGCGGCTACGTCAATGCCGTCGATGCCGGCCTGGTCGGCTGGGCCACGGAGCACGAGGGTCTGGCGGTCGTGGCGGTGCCGCGCAACGCGGATGTGAAAGGGTTCCAGGTACTGCCCCGCCGGTGGGTGGTCGAGCGGACATTCTCCTGGCTGGGACGGTGCAGACGGTTGGCACGCGACTACGAGCGCAAGACCGCGCACGCCGAAGCGATGATCAAGGTCGCCATGATCCGACTCATGGCAGCCCGCCTCGCCGGCGAGGAGATCGAACCGCGCGGCCCCATCGAGACCGAAGCAGCCCGCCGCCTCGCCGACGACCTCGAAAACGAGTAGCCGGTCAGTTACCCAACACTTTCTGAGCCGGTCGGCTCGGTGGGTCGGCTCATAGGGGCGGGGAAGGCCGAGGGGCCGGTCGGGAGCGCGCTGCTCCCGACCGGCCCCTCGGCTGTCCGGTCCGCCTCCCCCGGTCGGGCGGCCGGTCGGCGCGTCGCGACGCCGGTCAGTGCATCGCGACCTTGGCGGTGTCCGACGGCAGGTCGGTGGCCTTGGCCTTGATCACGACGGCCGCGATCACGAAGGCGAGGCCGGCCATCGCGGCGCCCACGATGAAGCCGTGCGAGATGCCCTGCACGAGCACCTCGTTGGCCGCGGCGGTGCCCTCGGGGAACTCGTGCCTCTCCATCAGCCAGGCCTTCTGGTCCGGCGTCGCGGTGGCCATGAAGTCGGGCAGTTGCTTCTCGGCCTCGCTGCTGGCGTAGCGCGCGAACACCGTGGTCAGGATCGACAGGCCGAGCGAACCGCCGATCTGCTGCATGGAGTTCAGCAGGCCGGAGGCGGCGCCGGTCTCCTGGCCGGAGACGCCCGCGACGGCGAGCAGCATCACCGGGACGAAGACCAGGCCCATGCCGAAGCCGAAGACCACCGTGGGGCCGAGGACGCCGTCCACGTAGCCGCTGTCCGCGTCCATGAAGGTCAGCCAGGTGAGACCGACGGCGACGAGCAGCGAGCCGCCCGCCATGAACGGCTTCGGGCCGTACTTGCCCTGCAGGCTGGAGGCGACCTGGGCGGCCACGATGATGGACACGCTGATCGGCATGAACGCGAAGCCGGCCTTGAGCGGGCTGTAGTCCAGCGGCCCCTGCACGAAGAGGGTGATGTAGAAGAAGATGCCGAACATGGCGGCGGCCAGGCAGAGCATCATCACCAGACCGCCGGTGCGGTTCCGGTTGGCGAACAGCTTCAGCGGGGTGATCGGCTGCGAGGTGCGGGTCTCGATGAACACGAACGCGGCCAGCAGGATCACGCCGGCGGCGAAGGAGCCGAGCGTCAGCCCGTCCTTCCAGCCGTCGGACGCGGCGCGGATGAAGCCGTAGACCAGGCCGACCAGGCCGAGCGTCGAGGTGAGCGCGCCGGGCAGGTCGAAGCGGCCCGGGTGGCGCTCGGACTCGGCGATGTAGCGCGGCGCGGCGAAGGCGATCAGGACGGCGATCGGCACGTTGACGAAGAAGACCCAGCGCCAGTCGAGGTACTGGGTGAGCACGCCGCCGGCCAGCAGGCCGATCGCGGCGCCCGAACCGGCCACCGCGGAGAACACGCCGAAGGCCCGGTTGCGTTCGGGCCCCTCGTCGAAGTTGGTGGCGATCAGGGCGAAGGCCGTCGGCGAGCAGATCGCGCCGCCGATGCCCTGGAGCGCGCGGGCGGCCAGCAGCATGCCGCCGTCCTGCGCGAAGCCGCCGAGCAGCGAGGCCAGGCCGAACAGCAGCGTGCCGGCTATGAAGACCCGGCGCCGGCCGAGGATGTCGCCCGCGCGCCCGCCGAGCAGCAGCAGGCCGCCGAAGGTCAGCGTGTAGGCGTTGATCACCCACGACAGGTTGGTGGTGGAGAAGTCCAGCGCGTCCCTGATCTGCGGCAGGGCGATGTTCACGATGGTGGCGTCGAGCACCACCATCAACTGCGAGGCCGCGATGACGGTCAGGGTGATGCCCTTGTTCGGGCCGCGCCCGGTTCGCGGTGGAGAGTTCTTGCTGAGCGTGTCGGAGATAGCCAAGTTGATGCCCCCTGCTGGCTACTGCTTCGTATGCTGCGGACCTGGAGGTCCGGCGCGGCCCAACGGCGTCCCGCGGGCTATGAAGGAACGGGATCGTTCACTACTCTGGACGATAGCGTTGCCGAGATTGTGAACGCAAGCGTTCCTTAGGGTTGGTGACAATGGATCAGTTGGTGCGGCGCCAGGCGGCGGACCGCTCGGCCGGCCTTCCGACCGGCCTGGCGGCGCAACGGGCGCCCGAGGCCACGCGGGCGCCTTGTCCCGTCCAGGTCGTCGCCGAGGTCCTCGGCAGGCCGGTGCGACGGCGGGGGAAGGAGCTGGAGACGGCGATCTTCGAAGCGACGCTCGATCAGCTCACCTCCGGCGGATTCGCGCGGCTGACGATGGAGGGGGTGGCCGCCGCGGCACGGACCGGGAAGGCCGCGCTGTACCGGCGGTGGACGTCCAAGGTGGAACTGGTCGTCGACGCCCTGGACTCCACTCTGCCACGCCCCACCGACAGCCCTTCCCTCGGGTCCGCCCAGGCGGAACTGCGCCACCTCGTCGAGGGTTTCGTCTCGGTCGCGCGCTCCCGGGCGGGTGGTGCGCTGAGCGCGGTGATGGCCGAGCTGGACCACGATCAGGCGGAGCTGTTCAAGGACTTCATCACCCGGCGGATCCTGGAGCCGACCAAGGGCGTGATCCTGGACATCCTGCGCCGGGGTGCCGAGCGCGGCGACGTCCGGCCCGGCGCGGCCACCCCGGTGGTCGCCGACGTCGTCCCGGCGATGCTGCTGTACCGGGTCAAGGTCTGCGGCCGGGAGACCGGCCCCGAGTTCGTCGACCAGCTGGTCGACGAGGTGCTGGTCCCGCTGATCCGGCCCTGAGGCGGGTGGGCCCGGGCCGGGGGCGTGACCGCCCGGCCCGGGCCCGGCGCACGGGCGGTGGCATAGGCTGGAGGCCGACCAGCTGAACGGACCCCGCCATGCCCATCGTCCCGCCGACGCACTCCGTCGAGCGCTCGCTGCGCCGCGCCGGCGCCAGGACCGTCGTCGGCCTCGACGAGGTCGGGCGCGGCGCCTGGGCCGGGCCGGTCACCGTGGGCGCGGCCGTCACCGGCCTGCGCCGGCCCCCGGAGGGGCTGACCGACTCCAAGCTGCTCACCGAACTCCGCCGACGGGCGCTGGCGCCCGTGCTCGCCGACTGGGTCACCGCGTACGCGCTCGGCCACGCCTCGGCGCTGGAGTGCGACGAGCTCGGGATGACCGCCGCGCTGCGGCTGGCCGCCGTGCGCGCCCTGGAGGCGCTGCCGGTGGAGCCGGACGCGGTGATCCTCGACGGCAAGCACGACTACCTCGGCGGCCCCTGGCGGGTGCGCACGGTGATCAAGGGCGACCAGTCGTGCGTCTGCGTGTCCGCCGCCTCGGTGCTCGCCAAGGTCCACCGCGACGGTCTCATGGCCGATCTCGGCGAGGCGCACCCCGACTTCGGCTTCGCCGACAACGCCGGCTATCCGTCCCCGGTCCACCGGGCGGCGCTGGAGGAACTCGGGCCGACCGAGCACCACCGCCTCTCCTGGTCCTATCTCGACGGGCTGCCCAAGTGGCGTCACCTGAAGCGGGTCCGGGCGATTCCCGGCCCCGGCGGACCGGGCCTCGCGGAGTCCGCCGGGGAGCAGCTCGCACTCGGTTTCTGACGGTACGTCTGGAAACTCCGGGGGTGTCCACGGGACCGCGGTGCCCAATGGGTGGGCCGCCCGTGCGCGTCCGACCGGCATTTGATAGATATCCGGGTATGCCTGTCTTCCCCGAGGAGCCGGAGATCAACGAGAGCCTCCCGGGCCCCGGCGTTCCCAGCCCCCGCGAGTCGGACGCACACGCCCTCCGCACGCCGGCCACCGGCGGCGCGGCCACCGCCGTACCGTCGGCTGCCGGTGTCGTACCGGCCCCGGTGCCGGGCCCCCGCCCCGCACCGCCGCGGCCGGCGCCGCCGCGTCCGGCGGGTGCGCGGGCGGACCGTCCGGGGCCTTCGCCGCGCCCGAACCCGATTCCCAAGCCCAGCCCTCCGCGACCCGCGCCCCGACCGGCGCCGGTCGAGGTCCGGCACGTCCCCGCCGTCGAGGCGGAGGCGCTGGACCGCGCGGACGAGACCGTCGACCGGTTGCTGGACGGCGGCCGCGACCCCGGCGCCGTCCTGGTGCTGACGGTCGGTGCGGCACACCCCTGGCAGCAGCACGAGCTGTCCTTCGGCGAGGAGCGCTACTGGGCGCAGCTCGCCGAGGGCGGCGACGTGTTCTACGCCGACGCGGAGCTGACCCGCCCGGCCCGCCGACCGGTGGTCGTCCTGGTCGTCAACGGCGGCCCGGCCGACCGCGCCGCGACGGCGTACGCCGAGGCGCTGCGGCGTGCGGAGGCGCTGCTGGTGGTCTGCGGTGGCGCCGATCCGGCCGCCGGTGGTGCGCCGCTCGCCGCCGGGGCCTCGGCCCCGCGCGGGCTGCCCGCCTGAGATCCCTGAGACCGACGTCCTGACCACGACGCCCCGGGACCCGCTCCCACGGCACGGGACCTGATGACCGTCCTGGCCCGGTACCCCTTGGGGTGCCGGGCCTCGGCGTTCCCGGTGCGCGGGCCGAGGCGCGGTCCGATCACGGGGGCCGCCGCCCGCCCGGCGCCGTCACGGACCGTGCCGTGCCGCGCCGCGCCGCGCCGTGCCGTCACGGGCCGCGAGCGGGCGGCCGGGTGGTCAGCGGGTGCCGGTGCGGCGGGCCGGTTCGATCGCCGCGACCCGGGCGGGCCCCCATGGGCGCTCGGCCTGGCGGGACCGGGGCGACCGCTGGGCGTGCGGGGTGTCCCGGGCGGTGCGGGGCGGCAGCTCCGTCACGGTGTGGACCGCTCCCCGCGCCCACGAACCCGCGTGCGGATTGCGTCCGCTCCGCCCGTCGCCGAGGATCTGCCAGCCGGCCGGCGTCAGCGCGACGTACGCCCCGCAGCGCAGCCCGTGCAGGCCGGCCGCGTCCCGCAGGGCCCACATCCAGGAGCCGTCCGAGTCCGTCCAGCCGGCCGCGCCCTCGCGGCAGCGCAGGAGGACGGCCGTCCGTCTCGGGGCGGGCAGCCGCAGGTCGTGCGCGGTGACCTGGCGCAGGTGGGTGAGGATCCCGTTGCGGTGCTGCCAGCCGTCCGCGTCGTGCGGCCAGGGTGCGAACGAGGCCGAGGCGGTCACCCGGTGCAGCGCGTCCAGGACGGCGACCACCACCGTGCCGGGCTGGGGCAGATGGAGCCGGTGCAGTTCCAGGACGAATTCGCGGGGGTCGCGGAGCAGCGGGATCCCCAGGTCCGTCCAGGTCTCCAGATCGAGCACCCGTCTGGGCGCCGAACCCCGGGCGAGGGGATACTGACCTCGGTCGATGCCGCTGATCACGACCCTCCTTCCCGACCCACGGGCGCGCGGGTGCCTGCGTACGCCAGAGGCATGGTCCAGGGGACCGGGATCCGGGTACGGTCCAATTCTCAGGGCAGATGGGGTGGAGCGGCAACGATGAAATGATGAACGCCGCCCGAAAGCCAACGTTCTGCCGGATATATTCCACGGCCGCCCGGAAACGGCCCGGCCGCCGCCGGATCGCGGGCCGACCGTTCCGGAGGGCGCCGCGAAGCCTCTCGGTCAACTCCGTTCCTCCCTTCCCCGGCGATTCCCCGGCCATTCCCCGTCTGTCTGTCCGATGGTCCCGACCGGGCGCGAAGACGTCCCGGCGGCCGTGATTACTCCGATTCGGTGACGCCGATCCGGTGATGCGGGTGCGGGGCACCGTCCCGGCGGCGCGGGCCGGCGGTCAGCCCTGGAGCGCCAGCACCAGCGGCAGCACCGCGCCCGCCCCGGCGCGGCGCAGCAGCCGGGCCGCCACCGTGACCGTCCAGCCGGAGTCCACCAGGTCGTCCACCAGCAGCACCGGCCCGCCCGCGGCCGCCACCGCCTCGGCCGTCTCCGGCGGCAGGACCAGCGCGCCCGCCACCGAGTTCAGCCGCTGGGCGCTGTTGCTGCGCGACCCGTGCGGCGGCTGCCCGGTCGCGTACTCGATCCGCCCGAGCAGCGGCAGCCGCCCGATCTCGGCGATCCGCGCGCCGAGGCCGCCGACCAGTCGCGGCCTGGTGGAGGAGGCCATCGTCACCACGCCGACCGGCCGCTCCAGCCGGGTGCCGTCGGCCGTCGCCGGGCCGGCCCAGCCGCCGGGGCCGCGCGCCCAGTCGGCCAGCACGGTGACCAGGGCGTCCACCACCTCACCGGGGACCGGACCGTCCGGGGCCTGGTCGGCGAGCAGTGAGCGCAGCCGGGTGCCCCAGCCGATGTCCGAGAGCCGGCCGAGCGCCCGGCCCGTCTCGGCCTGCTCGCCCGCCGGGATGCGGCCCTTGAGCGGGATGCCCAGCGCGTCCATGCCGGTGGGCCAGAGCCGGCGCGGCTCGACGCCGACGCCCGGCCGGCCGAGGGCGGCGCGGGCGGCCTCCAGGGCGGCCGCCGAGACCTCCGGTCCGTGCAGCGGCCCGGCGCAGTTGTCGCACCGGCCGCAGGGCACCGCCTGCTCGTCGTCCAGCTGGCGGCGCAGGAACTCCATCCGGCAGCCGGTGGACGCCGCGTACTCGCGCATCGCCCGCTGTTCGGCCTCCCGGGAGGCGGCCACCTTGGCGTAGCGGGCGGTGTCGTACGCCCAGCTCTGGCCGGTGGCCGTCCAGCCGCCCTTGACCCGGCGGACGGCGCCGTCCACGTCGAGGACCTTGAGCATGGTCTCCAGCCGGGTGCGGCGCAGGTCCACCCGGGGCTCCAGCGCGGCCGTGGAGAGCGGTCGGCCGGCTTCCGCGAGGGCGTCGATGGTCCGGCGGACCTGCTCCTCGGGCGGGAAGGCGAGCGAGGCGAAGTAGCGCCAGATCGCCTCGTCCTCGCGGCCGGGCAGCAGCAGCACCTCGGCGCGGTCGACCCCGCGCCCGGCCCGGCCGACCTGCTGGTAGTAGGCGATCGGGGAGCTGGGCGAGCCGAGGTGGACGACGAAGCCGAGGTCCGGCTTGTCGAAGCCCATGCCGAGGGCCGAGGTGGCGACCAGCGCCTTGACCCGGTTGGCCAGCAGGTCGGCCTCGGCGGTGCGGCGCTCGGCGTCCTCGGTGCGGCCGGAGTAGGAGGCGACCGTGAAGCCTCGCTCGCGCAGGAAGGCCGTCACCTCGTCGGCGGCGGCGACGGTGAGGGTGTAGACGATGCCGGAGCCGGGCAGCCGGTCGAGGTGGTCGGCGAGCCAGGCCAGCCGGTGCGCCGGGTCGGGCAGGGTCAGCACGCCGAGGGTGAGGCTCTCGCGGTCGAGCGGGCCGCGCAGCACCAGCGCGTGCTCGTCCCCCGCGCCGGTGCCGAGCTGCTCGGCGACGTCGGCGGTGACCCGGGAGTTGGCCGTGGCGGTGGTGGCCAGCACCGGGACGCCGGGCTGGAGCTCGGCGAGCATGGTGCGCAGCCGGCGGTAGTCGGGGCGGAAGTCGTGGCCCCAGTCGGAGATGCAGTGGGCCTCGTCGACCACCAGCAGGCCGGTGGAGGCGGCGAGCTCGGGCAGCACGTTGTCGCGGAAGTCGGGGTTGTTCAGCCGCTCGGGGCTGACCAGCAGGACGTCCACCTTCCCGGCGGCGACCTCGGCCTGGACGGTGTCCCACTCGTCGGTGTTGGCGGAGTTGATGGTGCGGGCGTGGATGCCGGCCCGGGCGGCCGAGTCCACCTGGTTGCGCATCAGGGCGAGCAGCGGCGAGACGATCACCGTCGGACCGGCGCCGCGGGCCCGCAGCAGGGCGGTGGCGATGAAGTAGACGGCGGACTTTCCCCAGCCGGTGCGCTGCACCACCAGGGCCCGGCGGTGGTCGACGACCAGCGCCTCGATGGCGGTCCACTGGTCCTCGCGGAGGGTGGCGCCGGGGCCGGCCAGCTCGCGCAGGACGGCCTCGGCCCGCGCCCGGACCTCGGCGCGGTCGGCGGCGGTGGCGGTGATGGGGGTCTTCGGCTGCTGCATGGCCCCCATGTAACCCCGAGGAACCGACAAGGGGCGAACGGCGGCGGGTGCGGAGCGGGCGGAGCCGGGAGGTGTTTCATCCGTTCATCTGCTCAACGGCGGCTGATTTTCCCCCGGGAGAGTGGCTCGGCGATACGCCGATCGAGGGAGGAGATATTCACAGGCCGGGTTTATCCACAGGTTCGGAAGTAATTTCCGGGGGCTCCGGGGAATTGCGGCAGCCTTCCCGCCATGACCGACGAACGCATCGCGCTTCCCTTCCGCGACGGCCCGGGTGGCCGTCCGATCACCATGCGGGGCCCGGCCGACATGGCCGAGGTCCTGCCCTACCTGCTCGGCTTCTACCCCGACGACAGCATCGTCGCGGTCGGCCTCCAGCCGCCAGGCCTGCACCAGGGCGGGGTGATCCGGCTGGACATCCCCGAGTCCGCCGAGGAGTGGCCGGCCGCCGCCGAGGAGACGGCCGCCCTCCTGGTCCGGCTCTCCGAGCGGGAGGACCGGCGGCCGGTCCAGGTCCTCCTCTACCTCTGCCAGGATCCCGTCGGGCCGTCGCCCGGCGGGGAGCACGGCCCGCCGGTGGCCGAGCGGCTGCGTCCGCTCGCGGAGCGGTTGCACCAGGCCTTCGAGGGCCGGGGCGTGCGGGTCAAGGAGTCGCTGTGCGTCTCGGCGGACCGCTGGTGGTCCTTCCTCTGCACGCGGGAGGGCTGCTGTGATCCGGTGGGGCATCCGATCCGCCGGACGCCCGGCCCCGGGCCGGTCGCGGCGGCGGCGA
>NZ_BAAAKJ010000285.1:0-564 GCF_039527695.1 Kitasatospora putterlickiae | reverse complement strand
CTGGCCGCGCTGGCCCCGGTCGGCCCGCCCGGGGCGGACGCCCTGCGGAGCGCGTTCGCCCGGGCCGGCGCCGGACCGTCGCCGGGGCGGGGGTCGGTCGACCGTCGGGAGCACGCCGCGCTGCTCGACGCGGCCGTGGCCGAGTTCATGGCCGGGGCCACGACGCTCGACGAGGACCGGGCGGCGCGGCTGCTGCTGGCGCTCCAGGACCGGATCGTCCGGGACCGCGCGGCCGAGTACGCCAGGCCGGCCGAGCTCGCGCCCGCCCAGCGGCTCTGGCGGTTCCTGGCCACCCGCTGCGTGGCGCCGTACGAGAGCTGCGCCGCGCCGCCGCTCACCCTGCTGGCCTGGGCCTCGTGGGTCGCGGGTGACACCGCGACCGCGCGCGTGGTGCTCGGCCACACGCTCCGCCGCCATCCCTCCTACCTGCTCGCCCAGCTGCTGTACGAGTCGCTGAACGGCGGCTTCGCGCCGGACACGCTGCTGGCGAGCGTGGAGGAGGAGCGCCGCCGTCGCACCGAGCGGGAGGGGCGGGAAGAGGCGGCGGCCGAGCGCCCGCACGCG
>NZ_BAAAKJ010000284.1:2127-2778 GCF_039527695.1 Kitasatospora putterlickiae | reverse complement strand
CCGGGCGCGCACCGCCGTCAGCCGGTCCTCGGCGTGGTGCCGTCCGGTGACGTCCTCGACGACGCCGTGCACGGTGCGCGCCGTACCGCTGCCGGGGTCGGCGAGCGACTCGGCGACGACCCGCAGCACGCGCGGGGCGGCGCCGTGCGCGCCGGGGACGCCGAACTCCAGGGTGGTCAGGTGCTGGCCCGCCAGCAGGCGGCGCACGAGCATGCCGGCGGCGGGCCGGTCCTCCGGGCACACCCGGTGCAGCAGTGCGGCGAGCGGGACCACGGCCGGCTGTCCGCCGCCCAGGCCGAGCAGCCGCAGGGCCTCGCGCGAGCAGTCCGGGCCCGGGTCGCCGGTCGACCAGCGGAAGCTGCCGACGCCCGAGAGCCGCTGGGACTCGGCGAGGTGGGCCGCCCGTTCGGCCGGGCCGCCGCGCGGGCGCCAGGTGAGCAGCAGGCCGTCCAGGAAGGGGGTGGCGCGGATCGTCACCGCCCGTTCCGGCCCGCCGCCGTCCGCGCTGAAGCCTTCGGCGGGGCCCTCGTAGGGGACGGCGTCCAGGGCTGCCCGCAGGATCCGGGCGAAGGCGCCGGTGGCCACCAGGCCCGGGTGCAGTTCGCTGAGGCGGCGGCCCTGGGCGGCCGGGCCCGCGCCGCCCGCGGCCCG
>NZ_BAAAKJ010000284.1:1350-2001 GCF_039527695.1 Kitasatospora putterlickiae | reverse complement strand
ACCCGCAGCAGGTGTCGGCCGACGGGGCCCGCCAGCGCGTTGACGTACCGGGTGGCGGCGCGCGCCCGTTCGGCGGGGCCGGCCCAGCCGAGGCTCATGGCTCCGATGATCCGGCCGCCGTGGTGCAGCGGGACGGCGCAGGCGCTGCGGCCGGGGACGATCCGGCCGGTGACCGGCTGCCCGGCGTCCGTCGTCTCCGGGGGGTCGAACTCCCAGACCATGCCGCCGCCGTGCGCGGCGGAGACCAGCGGCACACCGGTCTCCGGCGGGATGCGGCGCCATTGGCTGAGCCGTTGGGCGGGCACGCCGTGGCCGGCCACCAGGGCGAGGGCGCCGTCGGGTTCCAGCAGGCCGAGCACGACCGCGATCACGCCGACGGGGGCGAGCGCCGCCTCGTGCAGCAACCGGGCGAGGTCCTCCGGGGTGTCGGCGCTCGCCAGCGCCGAGGAGGCCAGGTGGAAGAGGGCCGCGGGGTCGGGCGCCGGGGGGCGGCCGGGCGTTCCCGGCGGGTGCGGCCGGGGTCTGGACGGCTCCGGCTCCTGGGGCGGGGTGCCGGTCGCCGCCTCGCCCTCCGGCAGCGGCGGGGCGGCCACGGCGGCCACGGTCTGCCCGGCCGTCCCCGCCGTCCCGGCCGTCCCGGGCGGCTCGGGC
>NZ_BAAAKJ010000284.1:0-1272 GCF_039527695.1 Kitasatospora putterlickiae | reverse complement strand
CCGTCCCGGCCGTCCCGGGCGCCTCGGGCCCCTCGGACCGCTGGGCCGCCTCGGGCTCCTCGGGCGCCTCGGGCGGTGGTGCGGCGACGCCCACCAGGCCCGCGGCGAGGTCCGCCACCTTGCGGTTGGTGTCCTGGGAGAGGCGCACCAGGTGCTCGAAGGCCTCGTCGGGGGTGCAGCCGAGCCGTTCGGTGAGCATGCCCTTGGCCTGCTCGATGACGCCCCTGCTGCGCATCGCCCGGCGCAGCCCCTCGGCCTCGGTGCGCAGCCGGTCCACGGCCTCGCGCAGCACGGCGGTCTCCTCGGCGCCCGATGGCTTGCCGGGGCGCGCGGGATCGCGCCCCGAGGCGGCCGGCGGACCGGGCACGGTCACTCCCGCCAGCGCAGCACGGCGCCGAGGCCGCCGGCCGGGCCGGGTACGGACGCGGGGACGGCGAGGGCGTCGGCCCCGTCGGCGACGGCGCAGCGCAGCAGCGCGTCCGCGGCGGGGGCCTGACCGGGGTGGGGGACGCCCATGCCCCGCACCTCGTTGCGCCGGACGCCGACCTGGTCGGGTTCGGGCCCGGTCCACACCGGCCGGTCCGGGTCGTGGCCGCCCTCCTGCAGGAGCAGGGTGGCGAGCCGGTGCCGCCGGGCGGCTTCGACGACGGCCGGCACGCCCTGGGCGGCGGCGCCGGGGGCGGTCTCGACGCCCTCGGCCGTCCCGGTGTGCTCGCCGGGACGGCCGACGCCGGAGCGGAAGGCGTCCAGTGCCTCGTCCAGGCGGCGTTCCCGGTGGGCGGCCCAGGCCTCGGTGAGCCTGCGTTCGAAGGCCTCGCGGGCGGTGCCGGCGGCCCGGACGCCGCCGTCGATCTCCAGGGTGTCGGGGAGCAGCCGGCGTGGCAGCCGCTGGTGGACGGCGCGGCGCTCGCGGGCGTCGCCGGTGAGGACCAGCAGCCGGGCGCCGCTCTCCGGCCAGATCCGGGCGAGGTGGTCGGCGATGATGCCGGCGGTGCGCTCCCAGGCGTCCTCGCGGCGGTGGCGGTAGTGCCACTCGTAGCGGTCGGCGGGCGGGGCGCGGTGGCCGCGGCCCTGCCACTGGGGAGTGTCGACGGCACCGAGGGGCGCGGTGCGGCCGAGGTCGCGCCGGTCGAGGTCGGCACCGGTCCGGTCGACGGTGGCGATCAGGCAGGTGGCGGCGGTGTCGCCGAGCAGGCCCAGCAGGGGCGCGGTGTGCGGCAGGGGCGCCCAGGCGGCGTCCACGTCGGGCGGTGAGGCGGCGAGCGGGACGTC
>NZ_BAAAKJ010000283.1:6967-10078 GCF_039527695.1 Kitasatospora putterlickiae | reverse complement strand
CGACTTCTCCGGCCTCCGCGCCATCCCCGACCACAGCCGCTCCCGCCCTCGCCGAGCCGGCCCCCACTCCGGGCCCGCCCTCCCCCACCCTCCTCGTGACCGACTTCGGCGCGGACACCGTCACCTTCGTCGACCCGGCCCGCTCCGGCCCCGCCGCCGACCTCGGCTCCGTCCGCGTCGGCACCGCCCCGTACGGCCTCGCCGTCGCCGCCGACGGCACCGCCTGGGTGGCCACCGCCGAGGGCGTGGCCGCCGTCGACACCGCCACCCGCGTCCGCACCGCGCTGATCCCGTACACCACCCGCACCGGCCCGGTCGCCACCGGCGAGTACCGGGGCGGCGGCATGGGCCTCGCCCTCTCCCCGGACGGCGGCCGGGTCTACGTCGGTGTCAACGTGCCGGGCGGCAACGGCACCCTGGAGGTCGTCGACACCGCCACCCGCGAGGTCACCCAGGTCGTGCCGGTCGGCCGCCGCCCCTTCGACGTGGACGTCTCCGCGGACGGCGGCCAGGTCTACGTCACCGACCACGACTCCTTCGACGTCACCGTCGTCCCCACCACCACCTGGCGGCCCCGCCGCATCGAGGTCGCCCCGTACGGCACCGAGGGCGGCCTCGGCTCCTGGCTCAAGCCCCACTACACCGCCGTCCGCCCCTCCGACGGCGCGCTGCTGCTGCCCTTCGAGGGCGAGCGCCTCGCCGTCGTCGACCCCTCCACCGGCCGCGTCAGCGTCGAGCCGATGACCGCCGACACCCACCAGCACGGCGCCACCACCGCCCCCGACGGCACCCTCTACGCCGTCGGCACCGGCCCGATCGACCCGGCCGCCGACGCCGGTCCCTCGCTCACCATCCGCTCCCCCGACGGCAGCGAACGCCTCGTCCCCCTCGACGGCCCGCACGAGACCGTCACCCTCTCCCCAGACGGCCGCACCGCCTACGTCTCCGGCGGCTTCACCCGCGAGGGCGGCTGGAACGGCCTCACCCTGGTCGACACCGCCGACGGCCGCACCACCCGCCTCCCGGTCGGCCGCCTCCCGCTGACCGTCGCCGTCCTGCCCCCGGCCCGCCCCGGCGGCTGAGGCCTCCGGCCACCTCCCGGATCACGGGCATCCGGGAGCGGGGCCGTCAGGCGCGCGGCGCGGACTGTTCGTAGAGCGCGACCAGCACGCCGTGCACGGGCTCGCCTTCCGGCGCCTCGGTGGCCTCGTTCACCAGGGCCTGGAGGGCGGCGCCGAGGCGCGCGGCCTGGTCGGCGGTCAGCCGCAGGTGCCGCAGCACCATCAGCGGCTCCTCCGGCGCCTTCGCGCACTCCTCGGCCACCGCCCCCAGCAGCGCGGTGGCCGGTCCGGCGTCCCGTCCGGCCACGGTGATCCGCCGGGCGGTGCGCCGGTAGACGTGCTCGCCGCCGCCGCGCACCTTCCGGGTCTCCACGATCCGGACCACACCGGCCTCCTGCAGCACCTTGAGGTGGTGCGCCACCGTGCTCTTGCGGCCGTCCACCGCCGCCGCCAGCTCGCCGACCGTCGCGGAGCGCCCGCCGAGCGCCAGCAGCAGCCGTTGGCGCAGCGGGTGGGAGAGCGCCTTGTACTGCCGCGGGCTCTCGACGGTGAGCTCCTGGTCCTGGTCCTGACCCTGGTCGTCCATGGGGTAAAGCGTCCAACTTTCTTGACGCTTTCGCAAGCCGCGTGCTCTACTCGGCGCATCGAGATCGATCATCATCAGCGGGAGGCACCCATGACACGGCTTCAGCCGGCCGAGATCACCGGGATCGTCGCCGAGGCGCGCCGGCTCACGACCGGGCTCTACGTCTTCCCCGAGACCGGCGAGCGGATCGCCCGGGTCCTCGACGAGGCGCTGTCCCAGGGCCGCTACGAGCGGGCCGGGGACGCCGAGACGCTCGCCCGGCTGGTCACCGAGGACCTCCAGTCGGTCAACGGCGACGGTCACCTGCGGCTGAAGTTCCACCCGGACCCGGTCCCGGCGGCGAAGGAGGACGGTGCCCTCCTCGCCGAGCTGGCCCGGGGCGCCGACCTCTCCCTCGGCGGCGTCCCCCGGATCGAGCGCCTCGCGGGCGGTGTGGCCCTGCTGAAGCTCGCCCCGATCCTCTTCCCGCTCGACATGACCGGGGAGTCGCTGAACGCCGCGCTCGCCCTGGTCGCGCGGGCCGAGGCGCTGATCCTGGACCTGCGCGAGTGCGTCGGCGGCGACCCGTACACGAGCGCCCACGTCTGCGGCCACCTCTTCGACGAGCCGACGCACCTCCACACCCTCTACGACCGGCAGGACGACTCCGAGCGCCAGTTCTGGAGCCCCGCGCCGCTCCCCGGCCCGCGCTTCGGCGGCACCAAGCCGGTCTACGTCCTGATCAGCGCGGCCACCTTCTCCGGCGGCGAGGAGCTCGCGTACACCCTCCAGCAGCGCGGGCGCGCCGTGGTGATCGGCGAGGTGTCCGGCGGCGGCGCCAACCCCCGCCGGGGCTTCACCCTCCACCCCCACCTGGAGGCCACCATCCCGGTCGCCCGCTCGGTCAACCCGGTGTCGGGCGGCAACTGGGAGGGCACCGGCGTGGTCCCGGACACCGGGACGGACCCCGCCCGGGCCCACGAGGTGGCCCACCGCGCGGCGCTGGCCGAGGTGGCCCGGCTCGGCGGTGACACCGCCTCGGCCGAGGAGGCCCGGCGGGCGCTCGGCGGCCTGGCGCGGGACCGTCCGACGGCGGGGCCGGACGCCAGGCTCTGACGTCCGGCCCCACACAGGCCCCGAGCGAGCCGTCCCCGAGCGAGCCGCCGCCGATCGCGCCGCCCACGAGCCGCCGTCAGGACGCCCCGTGGAGCAGCACGGGAAGGGTGCGGTGGCCGTTGGAGATCAGCGACTCGACGGGCAGCAGTTCGGTGCCCGGGGCGAGGACGAGGTCGGGGAAGCGCTCGAAGAGCCTGCTCAGGGCGGTGCGGCCCTCCAGGCGGCCGAGCGGGGCGCCGAGGCAGAAGTGCACGCCGTGGCCGAAGGCGAGGTGGTCCTTGTCCTCCCGGGTCAGGTCGAAGGCGGCGCCGTCCGTGTGCCGGGAGGGGTGGCGGCCGGCGGCGGCGTAGGCGGCGAGGATCGCCTCGC
>NZ_BAAAKJ010000283.1:3966-6933 GCF_039527695.1 Kitasatospora putterlickiae | reverse complement strand
CTCGATGTCCTCCACCGCGTAGCGCAGCGGCAGGTGGGCGACGGGCGCGTCACGGCGCAGCGTCTCCTCGACCACGTCGTCCCAGCCGACCTTGCCCGCGCGCACCAGGGCGAGCTGCCCGGGGTTGGTGAGCAGGTTGGCGATGCCGTTGTCGATCAGGTTCACGGTGGTCTCGTAGCCGGCCGAGACGACCAGCAGCAGGGTGTCGATCAGCTCCTGCTCGCTCAGTCCGGCGTCGCCGCCCTCGACGGCGCCCGCCTCGCCCTCGCAGGCGGCGATCAGCGCGGAGGTCAGGTCGTCGCCGGGCTCGCGGCGTTTGGCGGCGACCAGCTCGTTGATCATCCCGTAGAAGGCCACCGCGTTGGCCTCCGACTCCTCGGGGGTGAACGTGGTGTCGAAGGCGCCGTCGACGTGAGCCCGGAAGCGGTCCGTCAGTTCGTCGGGCAGGCCGAGGAGCTGGGCGATGACCCGGATCGGCAGCGGGTAGGCGAGGCGCTCGCGCAGGTCGACCGGCGTCCCGGGCGGCGTCGCGGCGAGGTCGTCCAGCAGGGCCTCCGTGAGTTCCTCGACCCGCCCGGTGAGCGCGTTGACGCGGCGGGCCGTGAAGGCGGTGCCGACCAGCCGGCGCAGCCGCCGGTGGTTGGCGCCGTGGGCGGTGAACATGCTGCGCACGGTCACCCAGAGGGCGAGCGGCCAGGTGGTGGCGATCTCGGGGAGGCCGGGCCAGTGCTGGTGGCCGTCCTTGGAGACCCGGGGGTCCTTGAGCAGTTCCTCCAGCAGGTCCGGGTCGGCCACCGCCCACGCCTCGACCCCCAGGATGTCGACGGGCGTCGCCGGTCCGCGGGCGTGCAGTTCGGCGGTCTCGGCGTCGCGGTCACGGCCGGTCGGATCCAGCACGAGACGGTCCACGGGGACTCCTTCGGTCGGACGGCACGGGTGTGCGGCACGCGGCGGGAGCCGCGCACGGGGACGAGCATGCCGCCGCGTGTCCGCCGCGTCGAGAGGGCCTTCCCGGTGCGGATGACACCACTCCAGGGCATCGCCCGAACACTCGTCCCGGCCTCACGGACCCCCTTTAATTCGCCTGCGGCGTGGGGCCCGTGCTGCTAGGGTGACGAGAACGTTGATCCCTAGTAGAGGAGACCGGACATGGTGGTGGACGACGACATCTCCGGGTGATACCCGGACCGACAGGCCGCTCGCCGGTGCGCTGAAGCACCGCTGCCGCGGCCCGGCTGTCGTCCCCTTCTCCCCCTTGTCCACTCAGGGGACAGGTGTGTCCTGCCCTGCCCCTGAAGCCGTCACCCCGTGAGGTCTTCCCCATGTCCGGCGCTTCCGTCGTCTGCTCCAACCTGTCCTTCTCCTGGCCCGACGACACCCCCGTCTTCCAGGACCTCTCCTTCGCCGTCGGCCCCGGCCGCACCGGCCTGGTCGCCCCCAACGGCAGCGGAAAGAGCACGCTGCTGCGGCTGATCGCCGGCGACCTGCGGCCCACCGCCGGGTCGGTCACCGTGGACGGCGCCCTCGGGTACCTGCCGCAGAACCTCCCGCTGACCGCCGAGCTGACCGTCGCCGAGGTGCTGGGCGTCGCCGGGGTGATCCGGGCCATCGACGCGGTGGAGTCCGGGGACGTCGACGAGCGGCACTTCACCGCCATCGGCGACGACTGGGACATCGAGGAGCGCACCCGCGCCCAGCTCGACCGCCTGGGCCTGGGCGCGCTCACCCTCGACCGCACGCTGCGCACCCTCAGCGGCGGCCAGGTCGTCTCGCTGGGCCTCGCGGGCCAGCTGCTGAAGCGGCCCGACGTCCTGCTGCTCGACGAGCCCACCAACAACCTCGACCTGGACGCCCGGCACCGGCTGTACGACACCCTGGAGGACTTCCACGGCTGCCTGCTGCTGGTCAGCCACGACCGCGCGCTGCTCGACCGGATGGAACGGATCGCCGAACTCGACCGGGGTGAACTGCGGCTGTTCGGCGGCGACTTCACCGCCTACGAGGAGGCCGTGCGGGCCGAGCAGGAGGTCGCGGAGAAGAACGTCCGCAGCGCCGAGCAGGAGCTGAAGCGGGAGAAGCGGGAGATGCAGCTGGCCCGCGAACGGGCCGACCGCCGCCAGAGCAACGCCGCCCGCAACCTCAAGAACGCCGGGCTGCCGAGGATCTTCGCCGGGAACATGAAGCGCGGCGCGCAGGAGGCCGCCGGACGGGCCGGGCAGGTGCACGCCGGCCGGGTCGGCGAGGCCAAGGCGCGCCTGGACGAGGCGGGGCGCGCGCTGCGCGAGGAGCAGCGGATCGTGCTGGACCTGCCGGACACCCAGGTGCCCGCCGGGCGCACCCTGTTCCTCGGCGAGGGGCTGCGGGTGCGGCTCGGCGAGCGGGAGGTGTTCGCCGGCGTCGACCTGACCGTCCGCGGCCCCGAGCGGATCGCGCTGACCGGCGCCAACGGCGCGGGCAAGAGCACCCTGCTGCGCCTGCTCACCGGCGACCTCGCCCCCGGGGGCGGCGAGCTGCGGCGGGCCGACGGGCGCGTCGCCTACCTCTCGCAGCGCCTGGACCTGCTCGACCCGGAGCGCACCGTCGCCGAGAACTTCGCCGCGGCCGCGCCGGAGCGGCCGGAGGCGGAGCGGATGAACCTGCTCGCGCGCTTCCTGTTCCGGGGGGCCCGCGCCCACCTTCCGGTCGGGGTGCTGTCGGGCGGCGAGCGGCTGCGCGCCACGCTGGCCTGCGTGCTGTGCGCGGAGCCGGCCCCGCACCTGCTGCTGCTGGACGAGCCGACCAACAACCTCGACCTGGTCAGCGCGGGGCAGCTGGAGAACGCCCTGAACGCCTACCGGGGCGCCTTCGTGGTGGTCAGCCACGACGAGCGCTTCCTGAGCGGGATCGGCGTCACCCGCTGGCTGCACCTGGCCGAGGGCGAGCTGCGGGAGACGGCGGCTCCGGTGGGCTGACCCCCGGGGCCCGTGT
>NZ_BAAAKJ010000283.1:0-3951 GCF_039527695.1 Kitasatospora putterlickiae | reverse complement strand
CGCCGCGCACCGCTGACGGGGCGACTACCCGCCGGTACCGGTGCGCGGCGCGGGCCGCCGGGGAACCCTGCGCCGGATCGGCACACCGCCGCGCAGCAGACCCCGGGAGCCCGTCCATGCCGCCGTCCGTCCGCCGCGACCCCCCGGCCACCGGGCCCGCCGCCGAGCGCGCGGGCCTGCGCCGCCTCGGCGAGTGGTGCGCGCGCCACCCGCTGCTGGTCGTCGTGCTGTGGATCGTGGCGCTGGCCGCCGTCCAGGCGGCCAACAAGACGGTCGGCGGCACCTACTCGGACGACTTCTCGCTGCCCGGCACCCAGGCGCAGACCGGCAAGGACGTCCTCCAGGCGCACGAGCCGGCCGCCGCGGGCACCAGCTCCCAGGTGGTGCTGCACGACGCCCAGCAGCTGAGCGGCTTCCAGCCGCAGATCGCGCAGGCCGTCTCCTCCCTGCAGCAGCTGCCGCACGTGCTCGCCGCGCAGAGCCCGCTGCCGCCGGCGGGACAGCCCGCGACGCCCGGCGGGCCGCTGTCCACCGACGGGCTGACCGGCTACATCACCGTCCGCTTCGACACCAACCCCACCCTGCTCGGCGACGAGTACCTGACCGGGGTGGACGCCTCCGTCGCCCCGCTGCGGCAGGCCGGGGTGCAGGTGGAGTACGGCGGGCCGCTGGGCGAGCTGGCCCGGCCGGCGCCGGACGACCGCTCCAGCGAGGCGATCGGCTTCGCGGTGGCCGTCGTGGTGCTGCTGGTCGGGTTCGGCAGCCTGCTGGCGGCCGGGCTGCCGCTGCTGACGGCGCTGTTCGCGGCGGTGGTCGGCCTCGGCGTGCTGGGCCTGATCGCCGCGCTGTCCACCTTCGCGACGGTCGCGCCCACCCTCGCCACCATGATCGGCATCGGCGTCGGCATCGACTACGCGCTGTTCCTGCTCACCCGGCACCGGCAGAACCTGATGGACGGCGCGGACCCGGTCGCCTCCGCCGGGCAGGCGGTGGCCACCAGCGGGCGCGCGGTGCTGGTCTCCGGCTGCACCGTGATCATCGCGCTGTCCGGGCTCTCGGTGTCCGGCATCTCCTTCATCGCCAAGCTCGGGGCCGCCGCCGCGGTCACCGTGGTGTCGGCGGTGCTCGGCGCGCTCACCCTGCTGCCCGCGCTGATGGGGTTCATCGGCCACCACATGGACCGCGTCTCGGTGCGCCGCCCGATCGCCGAGACCGGCGGCGCCCAGGGCGGGGAGAGCACCGGCGCCTGGCACCGTTACGCCCGGCGGGTCGAGGCGCACCCCTGGCGCTACCTGGCCGCCGGCGTGGTCGTGCTCGTGGTGCTGGCGATCCCGCTGTTCTCCATCCAGCTCGGCCACATCGGCGACGGCGCCGACTCCACCGAGTTCACCGACCGGCGCGCCTACGACCTGATGTCCGAGGCGTTCGGCCCCGGCTCCAACGGGCCGCTCACCCTGGTCGTCGACCAGAGCGCCGTGGCGGCCGGCGGGCGCCCCGCCGTGCAGGCCTCCGTGCAGCAGGCCCTCACCGGCCTGCCCGGCGCGGCGAGCGTCAGCCCGCTGCAGACCAGCCCGGACGGCGTGGTGCTGTTCAACACCGTCGTCCCGGCCGGCGCGCCCCAGGACCGCGCCACCACCGACCTGGTGAACCGGCTGTCGGACACCGTGCTGCCGGACGCCGTGGCCGGCACCGGCGCCAAGACGTACGTCACCGGCAACACGGCGGCCCAGGTGGACTTCCTGGACATCGTGTCGAGCCGGCTGGTGCCGATCATCGCGGTGGTGGTCGGGCTCGCCTTCCTGATCATCCTCGCCGTCTTCCGCGGCCTGCTGGTCGCCGTCAAGGCCGCCGTGCTCAACCTGCTGTCGATCGCGGCCTCGTACGGGGTCGTGGTGGCCGTCTTCCAGTGGGGCTGGGGCGGGCCGGCGCTCGGCGTGGCGGGCGAGGTGCCGATCGAGAGCTACGTGCCGATGATGATGTTCGCCATCGTCTTCGGCCTGAGCATGGACTACGAGATCTTCCTGCTCTCCCGCGTCCACGAGGCCTGGGTGCGCACCGGACGCCCCCACGACGCGGTCGCGCACGCCCTGGAGATCACCGCGCGGGTGATCACCTGCGCCGCCCTGATCATGGTCAGCGTCTTCGCCGCGTTCATCGTCAGCGACAACATCGTGATCAAGATGATGGGCCTCGGTCTGGCGGTCAGCGTCCTGGTCGACGCCACCGTCGTCCGCCTGCTGCTGGTACCCGCCGTCATGACCCTGCTCGGCGCCGCCGCCTGGTGGACCCCGCGGTTCCTCGACCGGGTCCTGCCGCACATCGACACCGAGGGCGAGGGCGAGCGGGCCTAGGGCTTGGCACGGGGGCAGGCGTGGAACGGACGGTTCCGGGTAGCGGAGGGGTCATGCTGACACTTGGTGTGGAAGAGGAGTACCTGCTGATCGACCCCCGGGACGGCACCCCGCTCCCCCGGGCGGCCGAGGTGCTGGCCGCCGCCGACCTGGCCCCGGCGCTGCGGCCGAGCGAGGCGCAGCACGAACTGCTCCAGGTCCAGGTGGAGTCCGCCACCCCGGTGTGCGAGGACCTCCCGGCGGTGGTGCGCCACCTGTCACGGGTGCGCGCCGGGCTCGCCTCGGCGGCCGCGCAGCACGGGTGCCGGGTGGTACCGGTCGG
This sequence comes from Kitasatospora putterlickiae, assembly GCF_039527695.1. Classification (NCBI taxonomy): domain Bacteria; kingdom Bacillati; phylum Actinomycetota; class Actinomycetes; order Kitasatosporales; family Streptomycetaceae; genus Kitasatospora; species Kitasatospora putterlickiae. Next base: position 1,278 of record NZ_BAAAKJ010000283.1, on the reverse strand, counting down.
CGCGGCACCGTTCGGTCTGGACGAACCGGTGCCGGTCACCGAGGGCGACCGCTACCGCCGGGCCCGCCGGGAGGCGCCGGTGCTGGTCGACGACCTGATGCTGAACGGCATGCACGTGCACGTCGGGGTGGAGGACGAGGAGGAGCGGCTGAGCGCGCTGGTGCGGCTGCGGCCGTGGCTGCCGGTGCTGATCGCGCTGTCCGCCAATTCGCCGTACTGGCGCGGCCGGGACACCCACTTCGCCAGCTGGCGGACGGTCCACTTCGACCAGTGGGCGGTCAGCGGCCCGTCGCCCGTCTTCGCCGACGCCGCCGACTACCGGCGGCGGGTGGCGGCCCTCGGAGCGGCCGGCGCGATCGCCGACGAGGGACAGGTCTACTGGCACGCCCGGCTGTCCAGCCGCTACCCGACGGTGGAGGTGCGCGCCGCCGACGTCCAGCTCACCGTCTCCGACGCCGAACTGTTCGCGGGCCTGGTCCGCGCCCTGGTGGTCCGGGCCGTCCTGGACGAGCGGGCCGGGGCGCCGCGCCCCGCCGTCCCCGAGGAGCTGCTGCGCGCCGCCACCTGGCACGCCGCCCGGACCGGCCCGCGCGGCCGACTGGTCTCCCCGGTCAGCGGCACGGCCAGGCCGGCCGCGGAGGTGGTGGCGGAGTTCCGGGCCCACCTCGCCCCGGGGCTGCGGGCCACCGGGGACACCGAGCGGATCGCCGGGCTGTGGCGGGACTTCGACCACGCGGGCAACGGCGCCGACCGCCAGCGCCGCTGGTACCGCGAGGGCGGCCGGGAGGGCCTGACCGAGCGGCTGGTCGCCTCCACCGTGGGGCCGGAGCGCTGAGCACGGGCGGGGCCCCCGGAGCCGTCGGGCGCCCGGGTCGGCTCCGCGCCGCCCGCCTCGACGGCCTCACCCGTCACACCGACCTCCTACGTCAGGACAGCGACCAACGACGCTCCCGGCGTCGTCGCCGGGCTGCCGGCCGACCAGGCGGTGGTCGCGTCGCCATCGGCCCCGGACCGGGCCCGGAGGCCGTGGCCGCCCTCGCCGTCGTCCGTGGCGTGGTGCGGCGGCACGCCACCCGCGCCGCCCTGCGGGATCTCCTCCACCGTCTTCTCCTCAACCTCGTAGCGGATTCCCCCCGGTCGCTTCGCGCGTGCCCACCCCGCGCCGGGTCAATCGGCCCGGCGGCGCGCTCCCAGGTGTCCGGGAGCGCGCCAGGGGCAGACGCGCTGGCGTGAATCCGATCGAACGCGCCCTTCGCGCACTGGACGGCCTCCAGCAGC
>NZ_BAAAKJ010000282.1:0-1265 GCF_039527695.1 Kitasatospora putterlickiae | reverse complement strand
CGCGCTGGCCGCGGGACGAGCGCCCGGCCCGCCCGGAGGGGCCCCGGCTGGACCGGCTGCGGGCCCTGGTGGCGGCCGGCCGGGACCCGCAGTACGCGGCCGCGGAGGCCGAGCGCACGGGCCCGCGCGGAGCGCCGGGAACGCCCGCCGCCGCGCCCCGGAGCCCGTTGGTGCGCCCAACCTGCCTTCCGGTGCCGAACTCCGGACAGGCGCATGGCACGCTATAGGGGTTCGGGTTTTGAGCGTTTGAGCGTACGGACGGTACGCGCCGTAGGGAACAAGGAGCGGTCAGGTGCAGCGCTGGCGTGGCCTGGAGGAGATCCCCGATGACTGGGGACGCAGCGTCGTCACCATCGGCTCGTTCGACGGGGTCCACCGCGGACACCAGCTGATCATCAACCGGGTGGTCGAGCGCGCCCGTGAGCGGGGCGTCCGCTCGGTGGTGGTCACGTTCGACCCGCACCCGAGCGAGGTGGTCCGCCCCGGCAGCCACCCGCCGCTGCTCGCCCCGCAGCCGCGCCGGGCGGAGCTCATCGAGGAGCTGGGCGTGGACGCCGTGCTGGTGCTCCCGTTCACCACCGAGTTCTCCAAGGAGTCGCCGGAGGAGTTCTTCCGGCAGGTGCTGGTGGACGCGCTGCACGCCTGCCTGGTCGTCGAGGGGCCGAACTTCCGCTTCGGTCACAGGGCGGCGGGCGACGTCGGACTGCTGGCCGAGCTGGGCCGGGCCGCGGACTGCGGCGTCGAGGTGGTCGACCTCCAGGTGAGCGGCTCGGCGGGGGACGGCGAGCCGTTCTCCTCGACGCTGACCCGCCGGCTGGTCGGGACCGGCGACGTGGCCGGGGCGGCGGAGGTGCTGGGCCGCCCGCACCGGGTGGAGGGCGTGGTGGTGCGCGGCGCGCAGCGCGGCCGGGAGCTGGGCTACCCGACCGCCAACGTGGAGACCGTGCCGCACAGCGCGATCCCGGCCGACGGCGTGTACGCGGGCTGGCTGACGGCCGATGGCGAGCGGATGCCGGCCGCGATCTCGGTGGGCACCAACCCGACCTTCGACGGCACCGCGCGCACCGTCGAGGCGTACGCCATCGACCGGGTCGGCCTGGACCTCTACGGGCTGCACGTGGCGGTGGAGTTCCTGGTCTACCTGCGCGGGATGGAGAAGTTCGACTCCATCGATGCGCTGCTGGACCGGATGGCCGACGACGTGAAGCGCGCCCGCGAGCTGACCGAGACGGGCTGACCCCGGCTCCGCCGTACGGACGAGGGGC
>NZ_BAAAKJ010000281.1:17430-18217 GCF_039527695.1 Kitasatospora putterlickiae | reverse complement strand
ACCCGGGCCACCCCCCGGATCCGCCTGCTCGGCCCGGTCGACGTCGGCGGCATCGGCGGCAGCGCCGAACCGGGCGCGGTCGTCCGGCTCACCGAACTCGCCGCCTACCTGGCCCTGCGCCCCGGCGCCGACCACGCCGCCCTCGACCACGACCTGCACCCCGGCGCGGCCCACCTCGACCCGCACCCCACCGCCGCCGACGCCCGCAGCCCGCTGCCCGCCAAGCTCGACGACCTCGCCGCCTGGCTGGGCACCGCCCCCGACGGGCGCCCGTTCCTGGCCACCGACTCGGCCGAGGGCTACACCTTCGCGCCCGCCGTCACCTGCGACTGGGACGAGTTCCGCAGCCTCTACCGGCGCGGCATGCGCAGCACCAGCGCCACCGCCGACGCGGCCCTCGCGCACGCCCTCGCCCTGGTTCGCGGCGCCCCGTTCGCCGAGGCCCCGCCCGCCGCCTACGGCTGGGCCGAGAGCGAGCGCCAGGACATGATCGCCGCGATCGTCGACACCGCCCACGAACTCGCCGCCCGTCGCCTCCAGTACGGCGACCACCGCAGCGCCGAGGCCGCCGTCTTCCGCGGCCTCGCCGTCGCCCCGGACGTCGAACTGCTGCACCGCGACCTGTTCTACGCCTACGCCTCCGCCGGCGCCCGCGACCAGCTCCTGCGCGCCGTCAACCGCCTCGACGCCCTCAGCCGCCGCACCGGCCGCGACCTCGACGCCGACACCGTGGCCCTCCTCCGCGACCTCCTCGCGGGCTCCTGACCCACCACCCCGCCCCGGAGTG
>NZ_BAAAKJ010000281.1:11727-17392 GCF_039527695.1 Kitasatospora putterlickiae | reverse complement strand
GACTTCCCACTCCGGGGCGGCCCGTATCTCCGGCCCTGGGCACTCGCGCGCCGGGTGCCGCGACGGGCGGGGGTTCCCGCTGCTCCCGCGTTGCCTCTTCAGGCACGTCGGGAGGCCCGGCGCGGTGGCATAGCGGCCGGTCGAGGTTCGGGGCGGAGTGGGAAGTCGGTCCGGCCGACTTCCCACTCCACCGCCTTCGGGAACATGGTTGTCGCTCACCTGCGCTGCGGCCCGAGAGGCTGTCACCGATGCGTGGGGGCCGAGCCCATCCCACGCGTGTGCGGGGCCGATACTTGATGACCTGCGGTGTTGCTGGCAAGGAGCTGCCCGGATGATCGGTCCGTCGTGAGCCTGCCGGGCTGGGGTTGTTCCAGCCGGGGTTTCGGGGCCTGGGTGGAAAGGCGGTCGGGGGGAGGGGCTTTGATGGGGCGTGGTGGTGAGATGCCGGGCAAGGCCGACCCGGCCTGGATCGGGTGTGGCGGGATCTCGTAGGGTGGCGCACACCGGTGTGGTGACAGGCGCCACGCGGGGTTAGAGGCAGCAGACGCCGCTGGGCGGCGGGGCGGGGCGGTGACCTGGAGATGGCGGAGACGAAGGTGGTCCCCGGAGGTCCCGAGCCCGTACCGGACGCGGGTCCCCGGGACGCCTACGAGGAGCACCCGCCCGGCCCGGCCGCCCTGTACGAGCCGCCGCCCGCCCCTGGGCCGGTGCCCGGGCCGCCCGCGCCGTCCACCGGATGGACCGTCACCGGTATGCCCGCGATGGGCGGCCTGCCCGGCGGACCGGCCGTCCCGCCGCCGCCGTACACGGCCCCCGGCACGACCCCCGCGCACGGCCTGCCCGGCATCGGGGGCGCCCTGGGGAGCGGTCCGCGCGGCCGGATCCTGGTCGTCGAGGGCGGCTACGGCATCTCCGGCCGCCGTACCTGGGGCCGAGGCGGCCCGGCGCAGGCTCCGGTGCTGTCCGCGATGCTCGCCGCCGTCTCCCCGCAGGTGCTGCTCGCCGCCGACGCCGTCGACGCCGTCCACCTGCCCGGCGCCAGCGACCCGCACACCGTCCTCGCCCACCTGCGGGCCGCCGCCCGTCACCCCGGACCGCTGCTCGTCCACCTCGGCGGTCATCTGCTCGCCGACAAGCGCGGCGGCCAACTCCACCTCACCCTGCGGGACTCCAAGCCCGGCAGTATCCGCCAGGACGGCCTCGCCTGGCAGGCGATCGCCGCTGAACTGCGGCACCGTCCGGCGGACTGGCAGACCCTGGTGATCGCCGACCTGAGCGCCGATCAGAACGCCTGGCCGCTGCTCCAGGGCACCACCCCGCAACTCGGCGAGGGCCTGCCGCTGTGGGCCGTGGTCAGCCCGGACCCGGAGCAGATCGGCACCTTCACCCGCGCGCTGATCGAGGCCCTGCACGGCGGCCGACCGGGCGCCGAGGCGGTCCTGGCCCCGGAACAGTTGCGCCAGCAGGTGTACTCGGTGCTCCGCCCCGACGTGATCGTGCTCAGCACGCACGCGCCGGACCGCCCCGTGTTCCGCAACACCGCCCGGCGCGGTGACGGACCGTTCGCCGACGCCGTCCCGTACGAGGGGCCGAGCCCGGCCGCCGTGCTGCCCCGCCCGGCCCCCGTCCAGGAGGACGCCCCCTGGCCGGAGGACCGGCGGTGGAACGAGCCGCCGCGCGACGCCGTCCCGCAGGACGCGGTCCCGCAGCCCTGCCCGGCCGTCACCCTGGACAAGCCGGCGGCTGCGGCGCAGTCCTCGGACGGCCCGGTGAGCCTGCTCAAGCCCGGGGTGCCGCCGACCCCGCCGCTCCCGCCGCACCCGGTCGATCTGCGGAAGCCCCACGCCTGGCAGCCGCCGGCCCCGGAGCCCGTCGTTGAGCCGTCGCCCGCGGACGCCGAACCCGTCGCGCCCGCGATGGCGGCCGAAGCCGCTCCCGCCGAAGCCGTTCCCGCCGAGGTCACTCCCACCGAAGCCGTCCCCGCTGACGCCGAGCCCGCCCCGGAACTCTCCGAGCCCCGCGCCGACTATCGCGAGGTGATCGGCCGGATCGTCCGCAGTGCCGACGCCGGCGATCACGCCGCCGCCACCGACCTGGCCTTCGCCCTCGAACTGGAGGCGATCGCCGAGCACGGCCCGGTCTCCGCCCCGGTGCTGCAGGTCCGTCAGGTCCGGGCCCACGTCTCCCGCCTCGCCGGGCGGCCGGCCGAGGCTGCGGACATCTACCGCGAGGTCGCGCTCTCCCTGCTCCGCACCCACGGCGCCGAGCACCCGGAGACCCAGCACGCGGCGACCAACGCCGAGGCCTGCTGGCGGGCGATCCCGGACCGCGCCGAGGCCCTGCGGATCGCCCCGGAGATCATCGAACTGCGCGCCTACCTCCCGGGCCCCGACGGCCGCAAACTCCGCGCCGCCGAACGCCACCTCGCGGCCCTCGCCGCCCCCGTCCCCGACCCCGCCTGATCGCGGATGGGCATCCTGTCGGCAATCGCGAACGCCGCCGCCCAGTGGCGGGCGAACCGCCACCACGCCAAGTACTCCCTCCGGACCGGTGAGCCCTGGCCGCCGGCCGACGCGGCCGCGTTCGTCGCCGAGGTCGAGGCGTCGGGTCTCTTCGAGTCGGTGGACGTGGTGCCGGTCGAACCGCCGCGGCTCATCGACCTCCACTTGGAGGCGCCGACCGGTGAGTCGTTCATCGTCATGGTGGTGGACGGGTATCACGCCTGCCGCGTCTTCTTCGAAGCCTACGTCTTCGACTGGGTGCCGACCTGCCTCGTACTGGAGTTCCTGCGGGCCGTCATGAGCGGCGAGGTCGAGGTGGCCCGGGAGGGTGGCCATGTGGTGCTGGGCGTCCCGCTCGCCGGGGAGGGGACCTGGGAGGAGTCCCGGGTCTTCCGGGGCGAGTTCGAGCCGTGGGAGGCCCGGGCGATGGCCCGGGACCGGGCACCGGGGCACTGACGGGCCGGGAAAGCCGGGCGACGACGCACCGGCGGCCACCTATGCTCACCGCCGTGGACGATGCGCTGTCGAAGATCCTGGCGAAGCCGCTGACCAGCCGTAACGCCCTGGCACTGGAGAGGCTGGCCGCCCGCCGCCTCAAGCACGGCGAGCCGGCCTTCGTGGCGGACCTCGGCATCGGCCTGGCCCGCCGGCACGGCTCTGCACCGGAGTTCGACGGGCTCTTCGACCGGCTGGTGCGGCTGCTCGCGGTGAGGCGCGGTCCCGGGCACGTCGGTCAGTTGCTGCGGCTGCTCGCCGCCGCCGGGCCGGACGATGCGGAGCGCGACCGCTACGCGGCCTCGGTGCTGGCCGCCTGTCAGCAGCCCGCGGACCTGGCCGTGGTGTTCGAGGACGGTCCGGCCGACGGAACCGCCCCGGAGGAACTGCGGGCCTGTCTGCTCCACGAACTGGTGCTCAGGGGCGTCCCGGTGGCGGACACCCCGGGCATCGCCGGGTGGGCGGCCTCGCCGCACTGGCGCGGCCACCCCCTGGCAGCCCTGCCCCTGGCGACGACCGTGGTGGAACGGGAACCCGGCCTGCCGCACTACACGGTCGACGGCAGCAGCTACGGGCTGCCGTACTGGGACCCGGAGGACCGTCACCCGGCACCCCGGCGGGACGTCGGGGTGCCGCCGGCGGTGGAGACGACGACCGTCGCCACCGCCGCCTTGATGGCCACGGCGGTGGAGGACTGGGCCGAGGATCCGGAGGAGACGGAAGGCCGTTTCGAGGCACGGACCTTCACCTTCGCGGAGCCCCTCGAACCGCCCGCGGTGCCCGTGGCCCTCGTCTCGCTGGGCCTGGACTGCCTGGCAGCGCTGGGCGACCTGCCGGAGGCGGGTCAGGAGACCGCTTTCGGGGTGGTCGCCGCGGAGCCGGCCGAGGTCTGGCAGGTGCTGTTCGCCGCGGCCTCCACCGGCGGCGCGTACGTGTCCGGCCGCTTCGGCGCGTACGGCCGGCTCCACGCCTGGCGCTCGCTCGCCGCGCTCGCCGGGGCGCCGGCGGACGCGTCGCCGGGCGAGGTCGAGGAGCACGTCCGGGGCTGTGCCTGGTACCGGTTCGGTGCCGCCACCCCATGGTTCCACCGGGTGGTGTGGGACCTCGGCGTGCTGGCCGTGGCCCGGGACGGCCGACGGCTAGCCGTCCTGGCCGCGACCACCAGCGACTGACTCCGCCGCCGACTGGCGCCGCAACCGGATCTCGGCCTCGGGGACGGCGAGCTTTGGCGTGGGGAAGCACCGGAGCGGGGCGGGCAGAGCGATTCTCACCTCCGGCCGCGCCTCGCCCCGGCCGCGGATGCGCGCGGAGGGCAGGGCCGTGCGCCGTACGGCCCTGGGAGCACGGTCCCGCGCCCGTCCCCGACTTGGAGCACGTTCCCGGGTGCGGTTTCGTCCTCCGCGCGGACGGATTGACGGACCGTCGGATGATCCTCTTGAGGGGCGCCGAGAAGAGCTCCGGTGCCCTACCCAGAGGGGCTTCCCCGTGAACGAACATGCCTCGCAGCACCACCGCCCGAACCGCCCCGGCGGTCGTCGGCGCGGGGCGGCGGTGACCGTGACCGCCGTGGCCGCCGCCGTGGTGGCCGGCATCCTGGCACCGGCCACCACGGCCTCCGCCGGACCGCGGCCGGACGTCGTGCAGCAGCGACTCGACGCCCTGGTCCAGAAGGACGGGGCACCCGCCGCCCTCGCCACCGTCAAGGGCCGCGACGGCCGCACCCGCACCTACACCGCCGGTGTCGGCGACGTGGCGACCAAGGCCAAGGTCCCGGTCGACGGGCAGGTGAGGATCGGCAGCAACACCAAGGTGTTCACCGCCGTCGTCGTCCTGCAGTTGGTCGCCGAGGGCAAGGTCGGCCTGGACACGAGCGTGGACACCTACCTGCCCGGCCTGGTGCGCGGTGACGGCTTCGACGGCCGGAACATCACGGTCCGCCAGCTGCTCCAGCACACCAGCGGCCTGCCCGAGTACGTGGACAAGGACGGCGTCCTCGGCGACCCCGAGCGGTACTTCGAGCCGCGCGAACTCCTCGACGCCGCGCTGGTCCAGAAGGCCCACTTCGCGCCCGGCGCCCAGTGGGAGTACAACAACACCAACTACCTGCTGGCGGGCATGATCATCCAGAAGGTCACCGGCCGCCCGATCGGCGAGGAGATCACCAAGCGCGTCATCGACCGGATCGGCCTGCGTCACACCTACTTCCCCCGCCCCGGGGACATGACGATCCACGAGGCCCACCCCAAGGGCTATCAGCGTGTCGAGGACGGGTCGCTGCGCGACTACACCGAGCTGGACCCCTCCTGGGGCTGGGCGGCCGGTGCGATGGTCTCCACCAACACCGATCTCACCCGGTTCTACGGCGCGCTGCTCGGCGGCCGTCTGCTGCCCGCGGCCCAGCTCGCCCAGATGCGCACCACCGTCCCCGCCGAGCAGCTCGGCTCCGGGGTCGGCTACGGCCTCGGGCTGGTCAGCCGCCCGCTCTCCTGCGGCGGGCTCTCCTGGGGGCACGGCGGGGCGATCCCGGGCTACGAGACCTTCGGCGGCACCACCGACGACGGCCGCGCCGTGAGCGCCGCCGTGACCACGATCCCGGGTGACCCCGAGGTCGGCAAGCACATGGACCAGGCGGTGGACGCGGTGCTCTGCCGCTGACCGTCCCCCGGGTG
>NZ_BAAAKJ010000281.1:8806-11701 GCF_039527695.1 Kitasatospora putterlickiae | reverse complement strand
CGCCGGCGCCGGCCGCCCGGCCTCGCACCTTCCCCCTCTTCTTCCCAGCAGTGGAGTCCCGATGAACGAACACACCCCGCAGCGCTGGGCGCGCCGCATCCGGATGGGCCGGCACGCCACGACGGTCACGGCCGCCGCCGGGCTCGCGCTGACCGCGTTCGCCCCGACCGCGGCCACCGCCGCACCGCGCCCGGACGTCGTGCAGCAGCGCCTCGACGCGCTGGTGAAGGAGGACGGGATGCCCGCCGCCCTCGCCACCGTCAAGGGGCGCGACGGCCGCAGCCGCACCTACACCGCCGGTGTCGGCGACCTGGCCACCGGATCCGGGGTCCCGGTCGACGGGCAGATCCGGGCCGGCAGCAACACCAAGGCGTTCACCGCCGTCGTCGTCCTGCAACTGGTCGCCGAGGGCAAGGTCGGCCTGGACGCGAGCGTGGACACCTACCTGCCGGGTCTCCTGCGCGGTGACGGCTTCGACGGCCGGACCATCACGGTCCGCCAGTTGCTCCAGCACACCAGTGGCCTGCCCGACTACATGGACGCCCCCGCGCTGACCGACTTCATCACCATCCAGTACCGCTACTTCGAGCCGCGCGAACTCCTCGACGGGGCACTGGCCCAGAAGGCGCTGTTCGCCGCCGGGACCGACTGGATGTACAGCAACACCAACTACCTGGTGGCCGGCCTGCTGATCCAGAAGGTCACCGGCCGACCCTTCGGCGAGGAGGTCACCAAGCGCGTCATCGACCGGATCGGCCTGCGCCACACCTACGTCCCGGCCACCGGGGAGACCGCCCTCCGCGAGCCCCACCCGCACGGCTACCTGAACACCGGCCCGGGGGTGCCGCTGGTCGACTACACCGCGATGGACTCGTCCATGGCCTGGGCCGCGGGGGCGGTGGTGTCCACCAACACCGACCTCAACACCTTCTACGGTGCGCTCCTGGCGGGCCGGCTGCTGCCCGCCGCCCAGCTCGCCCAGATGCGCACCACCGTCCCGACCGAACTCCTGGGCCCCGGCGTCCGCTACGGCCTGGGGATCCAGAGCAGGCCACTGACCTGCGGCGGCCTCGTCTGGGGCCACGGCGGCACCGCCCCGGGCCACCGGAGCCGGGGCGGCGTCACGGAGGACGGCCGCGCCGTCAACATCACCGTCACCACCATCCCGGACGCACCCACCGCCGGCCGCATGACCGAGGCGGTCGACGCGGCCCTCTGCCGCTGACCCCGACCCGGACCGGCGGACCACTTCGCCCCGAGCCGGAGCGCGGGGGTGCACGCCGGGCGTGGGGTGGTGAGTGGGGGGTGCGAATCGGACTTCCGCCCCGGTGTGCGCCTGGGGGCGGAAGTGCGGGCGAGCAGGTCTGCGGCGGAGAGCAGGTGAGGTGGAACGCCTTCAGCGAGGGGGAGTTGAGTGCCCGGCGGGTGGCCGCCGTCCGAGGGCCCGGCAGCCGGTGGGCGCGTCCGGCGTGAACGGCGGGGCGCCGGGGTGTCGAGGGGAGTTTCGGACTTCACGGGGAACGGCCTGATTCCCGGGCTTACGCTGACGGAGCGTCCGGCGGGCACGGTGGGTGCCCATCTGTGTGCGGACAGTTCCGTGGGTGGAGAACAGGGGAGGCCGAAATGGCTGAGGTTCGGGGCGGCGGCGAGAGCGGCGATGCGCGGCCGCAGTTGGACGAGGACCTGTCGGAGGTGTCGGACTTCCTCAAGGCGATCGGCCGGCAGATCAAGATCCTGCGTGAGCTGGCGGGGCTGACGCAGAAGGAGTTCGCCAAGGAGGTCGGCTACACCGAGAGCCTGATCGGCGCGGTGGAGCAGGGGAAACGGACGCCACAGCGGGAACTGCTGGAGGCGTCGGAGCGGGTGCTTGACGCGAGAGGGCTGCTGATCGCCACCGCGAGCGACATCGAGCGGGCGAAGGCCAAGGCGCGCGTGCGGCACCCCGAGTGGTTCCGGAACTACGCCGGTCTGGAGGCTGAAGCCCTCGAACTTCACGACTGGAGCGCGTACCTGGCGCCGGGACTGCTCCAGACGGAGGACTACGCCCGGGCCGTGTTCCGGATGCGGCAGCCGTTGCTGACGGAGGAGACGGTCGAGACCCGGGTAGCGGCTCGGATGGCGCGGCAGGAGATTCTCACGCGGTGGCCCCGGGCTGTCTTCAGCTGGGTGATCGACGAGAGCGTGCTGTTCCGACGGCTTGGTGGTCCGGCGGTACACAGGGCGCAGCTCGAAAGGTTCCTGGAGATCGGCAACACCCGTGGCATGACGCTTCAGATCATGCCGGTGGACCGGGCCGAGAACGCCGGTATGGACGGTTCCTTCAAGCTGTTCACGCCCAAGGGGCGTCCGCAGACCGGCTACTTGGAGGTTCAGATGAACGGTAGGCTCATCACGGACGCGGAGGAAGTCCGCCTCCTGAATGCGCGATACGGCACCCTCAGGGCGCAGGCACACTCCACGCAGGAGTCCCTGTCCTTGATCGAGAAGATGCTGGGAGAGCGATGAGCGGCGATCTGGTGTGGTTCAAGAGCAGTTACAGCGGTGGCGAGGGCGGCGACTGCGTTGAGGTCGCCGAGACCGCTGACTCCGTGTTGGTGCGTGATTCCAAGGACAAGTCCGGCCCCCAGCTCACTTTTTCCCCGGCCGCGTGGCAGTCCTTCGTCGAGTTTGCGCGGTCGGCGTGATGAGCGGCGACCTGGTGTGGTTCAAGAGCAGCCACAGCGGTGGTGAGGGAGGCAACTGTGTCCAGGTTGCCGAGACCACCGAATCCGTCCTGGTGCGTGATTCGAAGGACAAGTCCGGTCCTCAGCTCGCCTTTTCGGCGGCCGCATGGCAGTCCTTCGTGGAGTTCGCCCAGTCGGTCTGACGGAGCGTTCAGCAGGCCGTCCGCCGTTC
>NZ_BAAAKJ010000281.1:0-8779 GCF_039527695.1 Kitasatospora putterlickiae | reverse complement strand
AGCGTGCGCCGCCGTTCACGTACAGGGTCTGGCCGCTGACGTAGGAGGCGTCCTCGCTCGCCAGGAAGGCGACGACTGAGGCGATCTCCTCCGGCTGCCCCACCCGCCGCAGCGGAGTGCGGGCGGCCACCTCGGTCTGGTGGTCCTCGGCCGTGGCGCCGACGCGGGCGGCGGTGGCGGCGGTCATCGCGGTGGCGATGTAGCCGGGGGCCACGGCGTTCACGTTGATGTTGAACGGGCCGAGTTCGATGGCGAGCGTGGCCGTCAGGCCCTGGATGCCGGCCTTGGCGGCGGCGTAGTTGGCCTGGCCCCGGTTGCCGAGCGCCGAGCGCGAGCTGAGCGAGACGATCTTGCCCCACTTCTGGGCGACCATGTACTTCTGCGCCACGTGGCTGCAGTTGTAGGCGCTGGTCAGGTTGACCGTCAGCACCGCGTCCCAGTCGGCCTTGGGCATCTTGAAGAACAGGTTGTCCCGGGTGATCCCCGCGTTGTTGACCAGGATGTGCAGGCCGCCCAGGTCCTCGACGATCTGCGCGAACGCCGCCTCCACGGCGTCGTAGTCGGCCACGTCGCAGCCGTACGCCCGCGCCGTGCCGCCCTTGGCGGTGATCTCGCCGACCGTGGCGGCGGCCCGTTCAGCCGAGAGGTCGACGACGGCCACCGTCGCGCCCTCCTCGGCCAGTCGGCGCGCCGTCGCCGCGCCGATGCCCTGCGCGCCGCCGGTGATGACGGCGACCCTGCCTGCGAAACGCGTCATGGTGCTGCTCCTCGGGAGGTGAAGATCCGGCTGACAGATGACAGTCATCTGTCATCTGTCATCTGTTTTCCGTCAGTTGTCAGTTGTCAGCCCTCAGACGGACTCCACCAGCACCGCCGTGCCCTGCCCGACGCCCACGCACATCGTGGCCAGGCCCCGGCGGGCGCCGGTGCGGCGCATGCGGTGCAGCAGGGTGGTGAGGATCCGGGCGCCGGAGCCGCCGAGCGGGTGGCCGAGGGCGATCGCGCCGCCGGTGGGGTTGACCCGCTCCAGGTCGATCCCCAACTGGTCGACGGAGGCCAGCACTTGGGCGGCGAAGGCCTCGTTCAGCTCGGCCTCCTCCACCTCCTCCAGCGACCAGCCGGCCCGGGCGAGCACCTTGCGGGTGGCCGGGACCGGCCCGATTCCCATCACGTCCGGGTGCACGCCCGCCGAGGCGCCGGCCACGTACCGGCCGAGCGGCTCCAGGCCGAACTCACGCAGCGCCTCCTCGCTGACCAGCACCAGCCCGGCCGCGCCGTCGTTCATCGGCGAGGCGTTGCCCGCCGTGACCGTGCCGCCTGGGCGGAAGGCGGGCTTGAGGCGGGCCAGCTTCTCCAGGCTGGTGTCCTCGCGGATCGACTCGTCCGCGTCGACGCTCACCCCGTCGGCCCGCTCGACCGTGACCAACTCGGCGTCGAAGTGCCCGTCCTTGCGGGCGGCGGCGGCCCGCTGGTGGCTGCGCAGCGCGAAGGCGTCCTGCCGCTCCCGGGTGACGCCGTAGCGGGCGGCCACCTCCTCGGCGGTCTCGCCCATGGAGAGCACGCCGTGCAGTTCGGCCATCCGGGGGTGGGTGAGCCGCCACCCGAGCCGGGTGTCATAGGTCTCGATCCGGTGCGGCAGCGCCTCGTCGGGGCGGGGGAGGATGAAGGGGGCGCGGGTCATCGACTCGCAGCCGCCGGCCAGCACGACGTCCGCCTCGCCGGAGCCGATCGCCCGGGCGGCCATGGTGACCGCCTCCAGGCCGGAGGCGCAGAGGCGGTTGACGGTGGCGCCGGGGACGCTCTCGGGCAGTCCGGCGAGCAGCACGGCCATCCGGGCGGCGTTGCGGTTGTCCTCGCCGGCCTGGTTGGCGGCGCCCCAGTAGACGTCGTCGATCCGGGCCGGGTCGAGGGTGGGCAGGTCGGCGAGCAGGGCGCGCAGCACGGTGGCCGAGAGATCGTCCGGGCGGACCGTGGCGAGCGCTCCGCGCAGCCGGCCGATGGGTGTGCGGCGGGCGGCGGCGAAGTAGACAGGACGCACGACGTCGGGCTCCTTGTCGATGAAGAGGACGGGTCAGAAGGCGTTGACGCCGGTGAGCGCGCGCCCGATGAGCAACTGGTGGATCTGGCTGGTGCCCTCGTAGAGGGTCATCACCCGCGCGTCGCGCAGGTACTTGCCGACGGGGTGCTCGTCGGTGAAGCCGTAGCCGCCGAACACCTGGAGCGCGTTGTTGGCGGCCCGCACCGCGGCCTCGCTCGCGAACAGCTTGGCGACCGAGGACTCGGTGGCGAACGGCAGGCCGCGTTCGATGTGGTCGGCGACCTTCCAGGTGAGCAGCCGGGCGGCCTCGACGTCCACGGCGATCCCGGCGAGCAGTTGCTGCACCAACTGGTGCGAGGCGATCGGCTTGCCGAACTGCTCGCGCTCCCCGGCGTAGCGGACGGCGGCCTCCAGGCAGGCGCGGGCGATGCCGACGCAGCCGGCCGCGACCGACATCCGGCCCTTGGCGAGCGCCGCCATGGCGACGGTGAAGCCCTTGCCGGCCTCGCCGAGCCGGGCCGAGGCGTCGGGCACCCGGACGGCGTCGAAGGCCAGCTCGGCGGTGGCCTGGCCGCGCAGGCCGAGCTTGCCGTGGATCTCGGTGCGGGTGAGGCCGGGCAGGTCGGTGGGCACCAGGAAGGCGGTGATGCCCCGGTGGCCACTCCCGCCGGTGCGGGCGAAGACGAGTGCGACGTCGGCCCAGGTCCCGTTGGTGATGAAGGTCTTGCCGCCGCTGATCAGCCAGTGGTCGCCGTCGCGCACGGCCCGGGTGGTGAGGTTGGCGGCGTCGGAGCCGGTACCGGGCTCGGTGAGGGCGAAGCAGCCGAGCGCCTCGCCGGAGGTGAGCCGGGGCAGCCAGTGCCGTTTCTGCTCCTCGCTGCCGAAGGCGTTGACGGACTTGGCGACCAGGCCGAGCGAGACCGAGACGATGCCGCGCACGGCGGAGTCGCCCCGGCCCAGTTCCTCCAGGACCAGGCAGTAGGCGAGGTGGTCGCCGCCGCTGCCGCCGTACTCCTCCGGGATGGTCAGGCCGAGGAAGCCGAGGTCGCCCAGCTTGCGGACGATCGCGCGGTCGACCGATTCGGCGCGGTCCCACGCGGCGGCGTGCGGCACGATCTCGCGGTCGGTGAAGGAGGCCGCGAGCTCGCGGACGGCGGCCTGTTCCTCGGAGAGCTCCAGGTCCATCGGGCGCCCCCAGTTAAACTAGCGCTGCAAGTTTTACGAGGGGACTGTAGCTGCGGCCGGGCGCGCTGGGAAGGGGCACCTGCCAGAATCGGTCCACTCCCCACCCGACCGGCCGCACCCACCGGAGGAACCGCGCCGATGCCCCGCCCGCGCACCCCCCTGCTCAACCGCGAGCGCATCGTCGCCGCCGCGCTGCGACTGGTCGACGAGGAGGGGCTGGCCGCGCTCTCCACCCGCCGGCTGGCCGCCGAGCTCTCGGTCAGCGGGCCGTCCCTCTACAACCACTTCGCCACCAAGGACGAGCTGCTGGACGCGGTGGTGGACGGCGTGATGGGCGAGGTCGACCTGTCGATGTTCGCCGCCGGGACGCCGAAACCGACGCCGATGACGACACCGACACCGACACCGACGCCGACACCGCCAACGACGCCGACGCCCTGGCCGGAGGCGCTGCGCGACTGGGCCCGCTCCTACCGCGCCGCGCTCGCCGCCCACCCCCACATCGTCCCGGTGCTCGCCCAGGGCCCCGGGCGCCGGCCGAACGCGCTGCGGCTGGCCGACGCCGTCTTCGGCCACCTGGTCGAGGCCGGCTGGCCGCGCGGGCAGGCGACCAGGATCGGCGCGCTGATGCGCTACTTCGTCACCGGCTCGGCGCTGGCCTCCTTCGCGGCCGGCTTCCCGGAGGACGCCGGGGTCTACGACGCGGCCGACTACCCGCACCTCGGCGAGGCGCACCGGCTGGCCGAGCACCGGGCGGCCGTCGACGAGGGCGCCTTCGAGACCGGCCTTGAGGCCCTGCTAGACGGGCTGGTGCTGCGCTTCGAGAGGCTGGAACAACGCGGTCACCAGGGCTCCCGGGCCACGAACGCCGGGCGCAGCGCGGGGTCCACCGGGTCGTAGTACCGGTGGTAGACGGGGGTCAGCCCGCCGGAGACCGGTGGCACGATCCAGCTCCAGTCGGCGGGCGTCGGCCGGCCGGCCCGCCGCTCCTGCGCGACGTGCCGCAGGAACCGGTCGGACTCGGTGTGGTGGTCGGCGATGGTCACCCCGGCCTCCTCGAAGGAGTGCAGCACCGCGACGTTCAGCTCCACCAGCGCCCGGTCCCGCCAGAGCGTGCGCTCGCTGGAGGTGTCCAGGCCGAGCCGGTCGGCGACGGTGGTCAGCATGTCGTAGCGGTCGGCGTCGGCCAGGTTGCGGGCGCCGATCTCGGTGCCCATGTACCAGCCGTTGAACGGCGCGGTGGGGTAGCGCACGCCGCCGATCTCCAGCGTCATGTCGCTGATCGCCGGGATCGCGTACCAGCGCAGGCCCAGCTCGGCGAACCACGGGTGCTCGGGGTGGGAGAGCGGGACCTCCATCGTGGTGTCCTCGGGCAGCTCGTACCGGCACGGCCGCTCGCCGGGCCGTTCCTGGATCAGCAGCGGCAGCACCTCGAAGCGCTCCTCGCCGCCCTTCCAGCCGAGATCGCGGGCCCGGGCGGCGAGCTGTCCGCCGGCCGGGTCGCCGATCCACCGGCCGTCGGGGCCGGGGTGCCCGGCGTAGCGGATCAGCTGCTGGTTGAGGATCCGGGCGGCCGGGCGGCCGGGCCGGTCGGGGGCGAACACCGAGACCACCGGGCGGATCCGGCCGCCGTTGGTGGCGGTGCGCAGGTGCTCGAAGCACTCGGTGGCGATGTCGTCGGCGGAGGAGAGGTGGCGCAGGTCGCGCACCACCAGGCTGCGCCAGTACAGCCGGCCGATGCAGCGGGCGGCGTTGCGCCAGGCGAGCTTGGCGCCGTAGGCGAGTTCGTCGGGGGTGTGCCGGTAGCCGCCGGTGCGGTCGATCTCGTCGAGGACGGCGCGTATCCGGGCGTCCGGGTCGCCGGCGGCGGGCTGTTCGGCGTGGAACCGCCGGATGAAGTCGGCGGCCTGCCGGGGGTCGGTGAAGTGCGGCTGTGGATCGGCGGGCGGGTCGGCGGCGGGTTCGGGCGGATCCTCGGGCACGAGGTGGCCGTGGAGATGGGCGTGCGAGTAGGGGCAGGCGGCGGCGGGTCGGCGTGTGCCGCGCTCGCCGCTCCGGTTGCCGCTGCGGGTGCGAAGCCGGTCGAAGATCAAGGACATCCCTCCTGCCGCAAAGGGATACCGGAGGTGTGCGCGCCACCGCAGAGAGTGAACGATTCGGCCCCGCCCCCGGCGCTTTGGCGCTAGGGTGCGGGGCCGGAGGCCGCGAAAGGCGTCAGCCCATGTCCTCCAGGCGGATGCCCTCGGCGATCAAACACCCGCTCCGAGCGACGGGTCGGGCTGGGCCAGCGAGAGCCCGAACCGGCCCTCGTCGTCCGTCCACCAGGCCGCCGGACGCAGTCCGGCCGCCGACAGCTCCTCGGCGACCCGCTCCCGGCGGAACTTCGCCGACACCTCGGTGCGCAGCTCCTCGCCCTCGGCGAAGTGCACCGGCAGGTCGAGGGCGGGGATCTTCACGGTCTGCGAGACCAGCGAGCGCAGCCGCATCTCGATCCACTCCCGCTCGGCGTCCCAGAGCGCGACGTGCGCGAACGCGTCCGGGTCGAAGTCGGCGCCCAGCTCGCGGTTCAGCACGTTGAGCACGTTCCGGTTGAACTCCGCGGTCACCCCGGCCGCGTCGTCGTAGGCGGCGACCAGCACCGCCGGGTCCTTCACCAGGTCGGTGCCGAGCAGCAGGAAGTCGCCCGGGTCGAGCGCGGCCCGCAGCCCGCGCAGGAACGCGGCCCGCTCGGCCGGCAGCAGGTTGCCGAGCGTGCCGCCGAGGAAGGCGACCAGGCGCGGGCCGCCGGCCGGCGGCAGGTCGAGTCCGGCGGTGAAGTCGGCCAGCACGCCGTGCACCGCCAGGCCCGGGTACTCGGCGGCGAGCGCCCCGCCGGCCGCCGTCAGCGCGCTCTCGCTGACGTCCACCGGCACGTACGCCTCCAGCGTGCCGAGGTCGCGCAGCGCGTCCAGCAGCAGCCGGGTCTTCTCGGAGGAGCCGGAGCCCAGCTCCACCAGGGTGCGGGCCCGGGTGGCGGCGGCGATCTCGCCGGCCCGGGCGGTGAGGATCGCCCGCTCGGCCCGGGTCGGGTAGTACTCCGGCAGCCGGGTGATCTCCTCGAACAGCTCGCTGCCCCGCGCGTCGTAGAACCACTTGGGCGGCAGGGTCTTGGGGTCGGCGGTCAGCCCGGTCTCGACGTCGTGCCGCAGCGCGGTGCTGAAGTGGTCGGCGGGCAGCAGTCGGGTGAGATCGAAGGTGCTCATGACAGGTGGGTCCTCTGTTCAGGAAGTGAAGAGATGTGAACCTGCGGGGGCTGCGGGGGCCGCGTGTCGCCGCGTTCAGAGCGGCTTGACGGTCACCCCGTCCGGCCCGGCCAGCAGCAGCGACCGGTCCGGCACGACCGTCCAGTCGGGGTGGTCGTCGGAGGGCTCGGAGGCGACCAGCACGCCGAGCCCGGGCACGGTCCGGTGGTGCAGGGTGTCGCCCCAGGCGGTGGCGGCGATCTCCCGGCCGTCGGTGAGCAGCAGGTTGATCCGCCCGGTGGTGTGCGCGGCCGTCTCCGCGACGGTGCCGGCCAGCGCCTCGCCCAGCCCGGCGCCGGCGCGCAGCCGGTGCAGGGTGAGCGCCCACAGCAGGGCCGAGTCGGTGCGCGCGACCAGGTCGAGCAGCTCCCGGGGCGGCAGCAGCGCGGCGAGCGCGCCGGTGCGCTCCGGCCAGCCGGCCAGCGCCCCGTTGTGGCTGAACAGCCAGCGCCCGGCGGCGAACGGCGCGGCCGCCTCCTCGCCGGCCGCGAAGCCCTCGGTGGCCGAGCGGACCGCCGCCAGCAGCGCCCGGGTGCGCAGGACCCGGGCGAGATCGGCGAACGAGGCGTCCGCCCAGACCGGCCCGGCCCGCCGGTAGCGGGCCGGCACCTCGTCGCCGTCCGCGTACCAGCCGAGGCCGAACCCGTCCGCGTTGACCGTGCCGTACTGCTGCAGGCGCGGCGCCCAGGACTGCCGGTAGAGCCCGAACGGCGGCTCCACCAGCAGTGTCCGGGGCGCCACCGGCTCGCCCAGGTAGGCGAGGTGGCGGCACATCAGCCGGCCCCCGCGACGGGCCGGGGCACACCGCCGTCGCCGGAGTCGACGTCGGCGGCGGTGCGGAACCCGGCGAAGATCTGCCGGCGCACCGGGTAGTCCCAGTTGCGGAAGGTGCCCCGGCAGGCGACCGGCGCCACCGCGAAGCAGCCGCCGCGCAGCACCTTGTGCTCCGGTCCGAAGAACACCTCCGAGTACTCCCGGTACGGCCAGGCCCGGAAGCCCGGGTAGGGCCGGAAGTCGCTGGCCGTCCACTCCCACACGTCGCCCATCAACTGCCGTGCCCCGTACGGGGACTGGCCCTCCGGGTAGCTGCCGGCCGGGGCCGGGCGCAGATGCCGCTGGCCCAGGTTGGCGTGCTCGGGGCCGGGTGCGCCGTCGCCCCAGGGGTAGCGCCGCGACCGGCCGGTGGCCGGGTCGTGCCGGGCGGCCTTCTCCCACTCGGCCTCGGTCGGCAGCCGGCGCCCGGCCCAGCGGGCGTAGGCGTCCGCCTCGTACCAGCTGACGTGCAGCACCGGCTCGTCCAGCGGCACGGGCTCCAGCACGCCGAACCGGCGGCGCAGCCACTGGCCGTCCTCGCGGTGCCAGAACAGCGGTGCGTTCAGCCCGGCGGCGAGCCGGTGCGCCCAGCCCTCGGGCGTCCACCAGTGCGGCTCGTCGTAGCCGCCGTCCGCGATGAAGCGCAGGTAGGCGGCGTTGGTGACCGGGGTGGTGTCCAGCCGGAAGGCGGGCAGGTCGACCCGGTGGGCGGGGCGCTCGTTGTCCAGCGCCCACGGCTCGGTGTCGGTGCCCATGGTGAACGGGCCGGCCGGGACCAGGACCTCGCCGGGCAGCGCGGCGGCGTCCGCCGGGGCGGGCGGCGGCGGGGGAGCGGCCAGCGCCGGCTCGCCCTTGCGGAGCTGGTGGGTGATCAGCATGGTCTCGTCGTGCTGCTGCTCGTGCTGGGCGATCATGCCGAAGGCGAACCCGGCGGCCAGCAGCGGCGGGCCCTCCAGGGGGCTGGCGGCGAGCAGGTCGAGCACCCGGCCGCGGACCTCGCCCGCGTACGCCCGGGCCTCGGCGGGCGGCAGCAGCGGCAGGGCCGGCCGCTCGGCGCGCGGGTGCTGGAAGGCGTCGTAGAGCGGGTCGATCTCCGGGTGCATCGGGTCCCGGCCGCCGACGTTGCGCAGCAGCCAGAGTTCCTCCTGGTTGCCGATGTGCGCGAGGTCCCAGACCAGCGGGGACATCAGCGGCGAGTGCTGGGCGGTGAGGTCGTGGTCCTCGACGCAGTCGGTGAGCGCGGCGGTGCGGGCGCGGGCGGCCAGCAGCTCGGTGGCGATCGTCTCGCGCAGCGCCTCGGGCGGAAGCGTTTCCGGCGCCTCGGGCGCCCGGGTGTCCGACGGGGGAGTGGTCCCGGCCTCGCGGGCGTCGTCGATCATGGTGCGGCCTCCTCCGGGGGAGTGCGTCGGGTGCCGGCGCGCAGGGCGTCCAGCTGGTCGTCGGCCGGGCAGCGGCCGCGCGC
>NZ_BAAAKJ010000280.1:3117-6188 GCF_039527695.1 Kitasatospora putterlickiae | reverse complement strand
ACCTCGACCCCACCTGCAACCTGTACAACCGCACCAAGGCCGCCTGGGACGCCGTCAGCGTCCCCGCCCAGACCGGCGACCCGACCTGCTCGAACAACGGCGGCGACGACTTCTCGCTCGCGCTGGCCCCGTCGTCCGGCTCGGTCCTGCCCGGCGCCTCGACCACCGCGACCGTGAACACCGCGCTCGTCTCGGGCACCGCGCAGACCGTCGCCCTGACCGCCTCCGGCCTGCCGTCCGGCGTCACCGCGACCTTCAGCCCGTCGTCGGTCCAGGCCGGCTCCGCCGCCACCCTGACCCTGGCGGCCTCCTCCGCGGCCACGACCGGCACCTACCAGGTCACCGTCACCGGCACCGCCGGCGCGACCGTGCACACCGCCCAGTTCAGCCTGACGGTCGGCACCGGCAACCCCGGCGGCGGCACCTGGGCGGCCGGCACCACCTACAAGGCCGGCGACGTCGTGACCTACAACGGGGTCAGCTACCGCTGCCTCCAGGGCCACACCGCCTACGCCGGCTGGGAGCCGCCGAACGTCCCGGCGCTCTGGCAGGCCGTGTGACCGGGAGGCTCTGACACCCGGTGAAACCCGCCGTGCCGCGGTCCGTCGAGGGGACGGACCGCGGCACGGCGCTTCTCGGCGCTTCTCAGGCGGTCAGGCGCTTCTCAGAGCAGGGGCTTCCGGGGTGGATCAGCTGTACCACCACTCCTGGTTGCCCTGGCCGCCGCAGTCCCACAGCTGGACCACGTCACCGCGGCCCCAGTCGTAGATGTCCAGGCACTGGCCGGACGGGCCGGGGAAGCCGGGGTGACCGGGGAACGCCAGGTTGACGAAGCGCCAGCGGCCGGCGCTCGGAGGCACGCTCCAGGCCTGCGAGGCGCTGTTGTCGCACGGGAGCTGGACGAGCTGCTGCCCCCGGCCCCGGAAGCCGTCAAGGCACTTGCCGCTGGCGTTGCTCTGGATGGTATAGCCGGCGCTGACGCTGTTCCAGGAGACGTTCCAGGACTGGTTGGCGCCGCCGTGACAGCCCCACATCTGGATCCACGGGCCGTTGCCCCAGTCCCAGACGTCCAGGCACCTGCCGTCGGCGGCGGGGCTGAGGCTGGTGAGCGTGAAGCTCCGGGAGATCCCGGCGGCCGAGGCGCCGCCCGCTGCCTCCGGGCTCGCCGCCAGGGTGCCGCCGGACGCCGTGGACGCCCCGGGTCGCCCGGCCGCCGCCGCGGGCGCCGCGCACAGGGTCAGGGCCGCCGCGACGGCGGCGAGGGTCTGTCCGAACCGGCTGACGCCGCTCATGTTCGAAAGTCCTTTCGTCTGGTCTGGTTCAGACCAATGACGGTAGGGGCGCGGCGGCGCCCGGGCACAGTCGAGTACCGGCCGTTCCGATCACGGACGGGTGCCGGCACCGGCCGGGGGCCGACGGGGCCCGGACCCGCGGCGGGCCGGGCGGCCGGGCGCCGGGTAGCGTGACGTCCGGTACCGCGACGGCGGCGCCGGTCGACGGAGAGGCGGAGCACGGATGACCCTGGAGGAAGGACGTCGCGTCCGGCTGGCAGCGGACCTCGGGATCGGCGACGCGCACGCCGGGGAGCCCGGGGCCGTCGTCGGGTTCCTCTCGCTGGGGGCCGGGATCGAGGGCACCGTCGAACGGGTGAACGGGGAGCTCCCGCAGAGCCAGGAGGTCCGCGAGTACCAGCGGCTCAAGGCGCTCTTCGAGGACTACGGGCACACCATGCCGGAGGCGAGCCGCCTGCGCCTGGAGGCGGAGATCGCCGAACTGGAGCCGCGGTGGACCGCGCACCAGGGGCGCGGCAGGCGGGTGACGGTCAGGGTCCGGTGGGACAACGGCTTCGTCCTCGACGAGGTCCACCAGGACGTCCTCACCACGCTGTGACGGCCCTCGCCGCTCAACCGCGACCAGGTGCGCGCGGAGGTCCGGGCGGCCGCCGGGCGGCGGGGGGCTGAACGCCCGCCGGTCAGGTCACGGCCCCGGTGGCCCCGGCGGCCGGCGCGGGGACGGCGCACGGGCGGAGGACCATGAGCGAGTCCTCCAGGGCCGCCACCATGGCGAAGGGGAACCGGTCGAGTTCGAGGCAGAGGGCGACGTCGTCGGGATGGGCTCCCGCACGCACCCCCTCCATCAGCTCGGCGGCGGCGCGCGACCCCCGGGCGCGGCGGAGGAACCCGGCCGCGTCCGTCTCGGCCCGGCCCGCCCGCCCGGCGATGTACTGGGCGCACGCCAGGTCCTCCTCGGCGCGCCCGTCCTCGCCCGTGACCACGAACGTGACGCCGCCACGGCCGCCCGTCCGCAGGAGCCGCGCCGTCGCCTCCGCCACCACGAAGCTCGCGCAGAGCACCAGCGACGCGTCCTTCACCGCGAGGGCGCCGACCGTCCCGGCCGTGGTCTTCTGCACGACGGTCCGTCCGCCGAGGTCGACGGAGCGCAGCATGGCCGGTGAGTTCACGGCGTCGAACCCGGGCGCGGGCGGGCCGTCCTTGAGCGCCACCCAGTCCGGACGGCCGGCCTTGAGCTCCAGGGCCCCGGCCAGCGACTCGGCGAGGACGACCTTCTCCGCCCCCTGCCCGAAGGCCCAGGCGGCCACCGTGAACGCGCGCATCACGTCGACGACCACGGCCACGGGCGGGGTTTCGGTCAACTCGGCGATGCCGAGGAAACGGGCGTCCATCCGGTCATGATCGCCCATCTCCTACCCGGGCCACCCGGATGGTGACGCACACCACATCCTCCCGGCCGGTCCCGCCGGGACGACCGGCGACGGTCGGGTACCCCCAGCCACCCGGACGGCGCAGTACGCTGGACGATCCGGCTCATCCGGACGGGAGGCGAAAGTGGCGGCGACGATTCGACCCAACCGTGAACTGCAGACCATGGGAGACCTGTTCGCACCGCCGGGCGACCCGGGGCCGCCCGAGGTCCGGGCCCGGGCGCGGAGGGCGGTGGCGGCGCGGGCGCGGGACGCCGAGGACTGCCGGCTGCTGCTGGACGTGCTGGGACTGCTCGAAGGCGCGGCGCCGGCCGAGGGGTCCGCGTCGTAGGAGGCCCCGAGGACTACG
>NZ_BAAAKJ010000280.1:1051-3106 GCF_039527695.1 Kitasatospora putterlickiae | reverse complement strand
GAGGCGCCTCGGTGCGCCTCGGCGGGGCGGCGGTTCAGCGCTGGCAGAACAGGGTCGCCCGCGCGGAGAACCAGCCGCCGCCGGTCGACGTGACGTCGACGGCGAGGACGTAACACTGGCTGCGCTGCCAGCCGGCCCCCTGCGCGTAGAGGTAGGCCAGGTTGACCGCGCTCGTGCTGGCCGTTTCCATCGAGCCGCCGGCGCTGCCGGCGCTGAACTGCGCCGTCTCCTTCACCTCGACGGACCCGCCCGAGCGGACGCTGACGGCACCGGCCGGGGCGGCCTGGGCGGAGGCGGCGGCTCCGAGGAGGCAGGCCGAGGCGGCGAGGGCCACGGCGGTGACGCGCAGGCGGAACGAGGACGAACGGGTCATGGGAACTCCTCCATCGCGGGTTCAACGGTCAGTGGGGCCGGTTCGACCGGCGGCCCCAGCCTCCCCGCGCACCGCCCGCCCGGGCAAAGCCCTTCGAGCACCCTCGAATTCGGGCCACCCCGCGGGGTCCGGAACCGGCGCGTTCGCCACCCGATGGGGCGGGATCGGGGGGTGTCGGGCTTCGGTTCGGGTGCGGGTGGGCAGCCTCCCGGCGGACGGACGGCCCGCGAGGAGGAAAACGGGATGAGCCAGGATCAGGACCGCGCCGAGGAGGAGCAGGCCGGGGCCGGGGGTGGTGAGGACGGGCTGCGGCGGTCCGCCGCGTTCCTGGTCGACGAGGCGCTCGGCTTCCTCTTCCCCGCCGCGCTGCGCGCCGCCGCCGACGTCGGGGTGGCCGACCACCTGGCGGACGGCCCCGCCTCGCCCGCCGAGCTCGCCGCCGCGACCGGCACCGACGCCCGCAACCTGTACCGGGTGCTGCGGCTGCTCGCCACCCGGGGTGTGGTGGCGGAGGACGCGCGGGGACGGTTCACGCTCACCGAGGCCGGGCAGGCGCTTCGCGGCGACGTCCCCTACTCCGTGCGCACGGCCGTGCAGATGCTCACCGACCGCACCATGTGGCGGCCGGCCGGGGAGCTGACGCACTGTCTGACCGAGGGCACCACGGCGTTCGAGAACCTCTTCGGCGTGCCGTTCTTCGACCACTTCGCCAAGGACGAGCGGACCGCCGCCGTCTTCCACGTGGGCATGGCGTCGATGTCCGACCAGGAGAACGCGCCGATCGCCGCCGCCTACGACTTCCCGTCGAGCGGCACGGTCGTGGACATCGGCGGCGGCCACGGCGGCCTGTTGCTGGAGGTGCTGCGCCGCAACCCGGGCCTGGAGGGCGTGCTCCACGACCGCGCCCACGTCCTGGCCGGGAACCGGCTGGAGGGGCGCCCGGAGGTCGCGAGCCGCTGGACGACGCGGGAGGGCGACTTCTTCACCGCCGTGCCGGCCGGCGACGTCCTTCTGCTCAAGCGCATCACGCACGACTGGGACGACGACGCCTGCGCGGCCCTGCTCGGCCACTGCCGCCGCGCCCTGCGCCCGGGTGGGCGGGTCCTGGTGCTGGACGCCGTGGTCCCGTCCGGCAACGCGCCCCACCAGTCCAAGGCGCTGGACCTGATGATGATGGCCTCCCTCACCGGCCGCGAGCGCACCGAGGACGACTTCGCGGAGCTGTTCGCCCGGGCCGGGCTGAAGCTGTCCCGGGTGATCCCCACGCCGACCGTGCTGTCGGTGGTCGAGGCGGTCGCGGCCTGAGGTGGCCGGGCGGCGGGCGGCCGGCGGCAGGCTCAGGCCACCGGACGCCGGACCGCCTCGATGAGACCCCCCGCGGAGGGGCCGGGCAGCGGGCGGGCGTACCGCTGGGCGAGCTGGTCCAGGGTGGTGAGACCGGTGGTCCAGCCGTGCCCGTCGAGCCATTCCCGGGTGCCGGGGCCGAGGCCGCCGCGCCACAGGTCGGTGAGGTGCGCGAGTGACGGGTCGTGGGGCGTGGCGGTGACGTCCCGGCCCTGTTCCAGCAGCAGCCGGCTGCCCGGGGCGGCCAGCGCGGCGACCGCCACGAGCAGGCCGGCCGCCTTGGCGCGGGTCTCGGCCACCTCGGAGCCCGGGTCGGAGTGCCGCACCAGGGTCGCCCC
>NZ_BAAAKJ010000280.1:0-999 GCF_039527695.1 Kitasatospora putterlickiae | reverse complement strand
GGGCCGGGTCGAACCCGGCGTCGACCAGGCGGGCGGGCCAGCGCGAGTCCAGCAGGTCGGCGGACAGGACGGTGCGCCGGCACCCCGGCTCGGCGCCCAGGCCGTCGAGGACCTGGTCCTTGAAGTCCAGCACCGGGTGCAGGTCGAGTTCGAACAGCCGGGTCCCGGCCGGCCATTCCAGCCGGTGCGCACGGGTGTCCAGGCCCGCCGCGAGCAGCACGACCTGGTCGGCGCCGGCGGCGAGCAGGCGGTCGTCGTAGAAGCGGGTGCGCAGGGTGCCGTGGGCGACCAGGGCCTCGGCGAGGGCGCCGCGCGGACCCGAGGCGGGCAGCGGCACCCCGGCTGCGGTGGCGAACGCGGCGGCGTACGGATCGTCGAAGAGCGCGTCGGGGCGGGAGCTCTCGTAGGCCCGGACCAGGGCGACGGACAGGGCGGTGCGGGACACCGGGCTCAGCGGGTCGGAGGTCGTCATGGCCGGAATCTACATCGCTACCGATACATCTGTGAAGATGTAGCCTGTCGGCATGGACGGCGTGCAACTCCTCAGACTGGGCAAGCGGTTGACCGACCTCGGCCGCGAGATGATCATCGATCCGGCGTCCGCGCACCTCACCCCCGGCGAGATCGCCGTGGTCGCCGACGTCTACCGCCATCCCGCGACCTCCGTCCGGGACATCCAGGTCCGGACCGGCTTCGCGCAGAGCCACGTCTCCGTCTCGGTCGCCCGGCTGCGCGAGCGCGGCCTGCTGGACGCCTCCCCCGACCCGCGGGACGGCCGGCGCACCCTGCTGAGCGTCTCCGACTGGGCCCGGCGCACCATCCGCGAGCACGTCGCCCGGCCCGCCGAGCCGGTCATCGCCAAGGCCGTCCCGGACCCGGAGCGGGCCCGCCACGTCACCGAACTGCTCGACGAACTCGCCGGTCTCCTGCTGCCCTGAGGCCCCGCGCGGCAGACGCGCGGAAGCGCGTCACCCGGCCGCCTGGGGTGGCGGCCGGGTG
>NZ_BAAAKJ010000279.1:0-3530 GCF_039527695.1 Kitasatospora putterlickiae | reverse complement strand
CGCCCCGATGGTGGAGCTGACCCTGACCGCGCCGGCCGCCGGCGCCGTCCCGTGCGGGCTGTCGCCGACCGTCAACCGGGCCGGCCTCGGCGCCGTGCTCTTCCGGCCCCAGGCCGATCCCAAGAGCCCGTGCTCGCTGGTCGCCGCCGTCGACACCAAGGACGGGCGGACCGTGTGGAACAAGCCGCTCACCGACACCAAGGGCGCCTACGGCGCGCGGGTCGGCGTCACCGAGGACAAGGTGATCGCGGTCGGCGACAGCCATGCCGTCGCCTGGCAGTCCACCGACGGCGCGGACGTCTGGCAGTACACCGGGCAGGGGAAGTTCTGCACCCTCTCCGGCGGCGTCTCCGGCGCGACCGTCCTGGTCGCCAGCACCTGCGCCGACTCCACCCCCGTCGACCAGGCCGTCGCGCTGAACACCGCCGACGGCAAGGTCTCCTGGTGGCGCGGCCTGAACAACCGGCCGAAGACGGCGACCGTGCTCTCCGCCGAGCCGCCCGTCCTGCTCACCACCGGCGAGAAGCCCGAGGACGACCGGGTGTACGCCTGGGGCGCGTCCGGCGACCCCGCCGTCGAGATCCCGGTCGCCGACGCCGGCGGCCGGCTGGACGCCGCCCACGGATCGTTCTCGGCCACTCCCGGCGTCTTCTTCCACGACCGCACGATGGTCACCACGGTCACCCCCGCCGCCTCGGCGAACGGCGCCGGCGGGCCGGTCGAGGCGGTCGGCTACGACCTGGACACCGGCAAGCAGCGCTGGCGGACCACCGCCCGCGAGAAGGGCACCGCCCGGGCCGTCGGCCTGGACGGCGGCGCGCTGGTGATCGCCGTCGACGAGCGGGTGGACCAGCCCGCGCACCTCAGCCGCTTCGCCCTCGACGGCGGGCAGGAGACGGTCGGCGGCGGCTTCCCGCCCGGCACCGGCTCACTGCTGGTCTCCGGCCGCGTCCTGGTCGGCGGCGGCCTGGTCGTCGCCGTCCCCGAGCACTCGACCAACTTCGGCACCGCGACGGGCTTCCGGGCGAAGGACTGAGCCCATGCCGGGCCGGGAACCGACCTCCCCCGTCGGTCCCCGGCACGGCACGGCACGGCACGGTCAGGTTCAGGCGGCGGACGGCGCGGGCGCGGCGGCGACCTGCGACGGCAGCCAGTCGGCCAGTTCCCGGAGGTCCGAGACCCGCAGCCCCAGCGCCATCATCAGCGTCGCCTGCGGCGTCGGGACGAACGGCGAGCGGAGCAGCGTCATCCCCGCCTGCTCCGGCGTCCGGTCGGCCTTGCGCTGGTTGTCCTCCGCGCAGGCGGCCACCGTGTTCAGCCAGGTGTCCCCACCACCGCGCGACCTGGGCTGCAGGTGGTCCACCGTGGTGGCCCGCCGCCCGCAGTAGGCGCACAGGTGCTGGTCCCGCACGAGCACCCCCCGGCGCGACCACGGGGCCTGTTGTCGGAACGGCACCCGCACGTACCGCTGGAGTCTGATCACCCGCGGCACCGGTACCGTCACCCCCGTCCCGCGCATGGTGCGCAGGGGGTGCGCCTGCTCGACGACGGCCTTGTCCTGGAGCACCAGGACCACGGCACGCTGGAGCGACACCGTCGTCAGCGGCTCGTAGCTTGCGTTCAGAACCAGCGTGCTGCGCACCTCGGCCACCCTTCCGCGGGCGTGCCACGGCGGCACGACCGTCCTTACACACGTCACTGCCGCCGCGCGGCGGTGGGACCACTGTGAAGGGGCTCCCCGCCGTCGAACAACGGAATTTCCGGTGTCGGGAAGGGGCATGGCCACGTCGGAACCCTGGCCGGTGCGGCGCGTCCGCGCAGGTGCGGCGAAAACTCGCTGGCGGGGACCGCGTAGGCTCTACAACGCTGGAGTCGTCCCGCACCGGGGCCCGGCCGAACCGGGCCCGCGCCGGGCGGGACGCCCGACCGAAGGAGAAGCGTGACCGTGACGGACATCGTCGACGAGCTGCGGTGGCGTGGGCTGATCGCCCTGTCCACCGACGAGGACGCACTGCGCAAGGCGTTCGCGGACGGCCCGGTCACGTTCTATTGCGGCTTCGACCCGACGGCCCCCAGCCTGCACCTCGGCAACCTGGTCCAGATCCTCACCATGCGCCGCATCCAGCAGGCGGGGAACCTCCCGCTCGGCCTGGTCGGCGGTGCCACCGGTCTGATCGGCGACCCGAAGCCCACCGCCGAGCGCGTGCTCAACGACCCCGAGACGGTGGCCGGCTGGGTGGAGCGCCTGCGCGGGCAGATCTCGCGGTTCCTGGACTTCGAGGGCCCGTACGCGGCGCGCATGGTCAACAACCTGGACTGGACCTCCGGGATGTCCGCGATCAGCCTGCTGCGTGACGTCGGCAAGTACTTCCGGGTCAACAACATGATCGCCAAGGAGGCCGTCGCCCGGCGGCTCAACTCCGACGCGGGCATCAGCTACACCGAGTTCAGCTACCAGATCCTCCAGGGCATGGACTACCTGGAGCTGAACCGCCGCTACGGCTGCACCCTGCAGACCGGCGGCAGCGACCAGTGGGGCAACCTCACCGCCGGCACGGACCTCATCCGCAAGGCCGACGGCAAGTCGGTGCACGCGCTGGCCACGCCGCTGATCGTCAAGGCCGACGGCACCAAGTTCGGCAAGACGGAGTCCGGCACGGTCTGGCTCGACCCCGAGCTGACCACCCCGTATGCCTTCTACCAGTTCTGGCTGAACGCGGACGACCGGGACGTCCCCAACTTCCTGCGGATCTTCAGCTTCCGCTCGAAGGAGGAGATCGAGGAGCTGGAGCGCGAGACCACCGAGCGCCCGGCCGCCCGTCTCGCCCAGCGCGCCCTCGCCGAGGAGCTGACCACCCTGGTGCACGGCGCCGACCAGTACGAGCGCGCGGTCGCCGCCTCCAAGGCGCTGTTCGGCCAGGGCGACCTCGCCGACCTGGAGGCCCCCACCCTGGCCGCCGCGCTCGCCGAGGTCCCGAAGGCCGCCGTCACCGAGCTCCAGCCGATCGTCGACCTGCTGGTCGCCGTCGGTCTCTCCCCGAGCCGTTCGGCCGCCCGCCGGACGATCAAGGAGGGCGGTGCCTACCTCAACAACGTCAAGGTGACGGACGAGGAGGCGGTGCCGGCCGAGGCCGACCTGTTGCACGGGCGCTGGCTGGTCCTGCGCCGGGGCAAGCGCAACCTGGCCGCGGCCGAGCTGACCAAGTGATCGAACTGGCCGAGATGGCCGAAACGCACGGCCGCTGACCTGCGGCTTTGCCCATCAGGGGCGGGATCCAGCCGGATCCTGCCCCTGACGTTTGACGATGTCCTCCAGGTGGCCTAGTGTTGAACGAGTCGCTGAAGCGGCCACCCACTCAGCGCGTCTAGCTCTCGGAGCATGAATTTCGAGTGACACTCGGAATGCGCTAATGTGGAGGGCGTCGCGAAAAGCGATCCCGACCAGTTCGGGAAATCGGATGAATGAAACTCCGGAAAACGGAGCAGAAAACGTCTGATAAGCTGGAAACACGAAAGAACGAAGCGCCCGG
>NZ_BAAAKJ010000278.1:332-7114 GCF_039527695.1 Kitasatospora putterlickiae | reverse complement strand
GCTTTGCCTACCGGCCTTGACATGCAGGCCCCACGCCTAACTGAACGGCGTTGGGGCTAGATCAGGTCGACCAGGTCCGCGATCGACTTGACCACCCGGGTCGGCCGGTAGGGGAAGCGCTCGACGTCGGCGGCGGCGGTGAGGCCGGTGAGCACCAGGATCGTCTCCATGCCGGCCTCCATGCCAGCCACGATGTCGGTGTCCATCCGGTCGCCGATCATGACGGCGGTCTCCGAGTGGGCGCCGGCCGTGTTGAGCGCCTCGCGCATCATCAGCGGGTTGGGCTTGCCGACGAAGTACGGCTCGACGCCGGTCGCCTTGGTGATCAGCGCGGCGACCGAGCCGGTGGCCGGCAGCACGCCCTCGGTGGACGGGCCGGTCTCGTCCGGGTTGGTGCAGATGAAGCGGGCGCCCTGGTTGATCAGGCGGATCGCCTTGGTGAGCGCCTCGAAGCTGTAGGTCCGGGTCTCGCCGAGGACGACGTAGTCCGGGTTGTTGTCGGTCAGCACGTAGCCGGCCTGGTAGAGCGCGGTGGTCAGCCCCGCCTCGCCGATCACGTAGGCGGTGCCGCCGGGGCGCTGGCCCTTCAGGAACTTGGCGGTGGCCAGGGCCGAGGTCCAGATGCACTCCTCCGGCACTTCGAGGCCCATGCCGGCCAGCCGGGCGCTGAGGTCGCGCGGGGTGTAGATGGAGTTGTTGGTGAGGACCAGGAACGGCTTGCCGGACTCACGCAGCCGGCGCAGGAACTCCTCGGCGCCGGGAATGGGGGTGCCCTCGTGGATGAGGACCCCGTCCATGTCGGTCAGCCACGACTCTATGGGCTTGCGCTCTGCCACGTCGGTGTCTCCTCGGTCTTGCAACGGTACTGAACGATCTCGCACATCGCTCCGGACCGGACACCCTCGGCCGGCCGGGCGCCACTGGCTGCCCCAACGCGCACCAGCCTAGTCAGTCGCCCGTGGCACCGGCCCTCGGCCACCCTCCCCGCGCCCGGCACCACGGCACGGCCCGCCCCGGGCCCGTCACCGGCCGCTCACCGTGCGCTCAACGCCCGCTCACCGTGCGTTCGGTGCGGGCCTCGCGAGGCCCGCGGGGCCGCCCGACCCGTCGTCATGCCCTCCTCAAGGGCTCCTTAAGACGCCCCTAACCGCGGTCGCGCCCCTCGGCAGCACGGCCCGGCCCGGCTAGCGTGAGCGCCACGCCGCCGCGTCCCCCACCGCGGCGGCGGCACGATCCTCCCGGCCCACCCCTGTCGCGGCCCGGTGCCGCGGTGGCGTCGGAACCGGGGGTGCGCGGACTCCCCGTGGTTGAGTAGGTCGCATGACGACCTCCGCGCACCCCGCCCCGTCGGCCACCCCCTCCGGCAGCCGCCCGCCCTTCCGCGTCGGTCTGATCGGCTACGGCCTGGCCGGCTCCGCCTTCCACGCCCCGCTCATCGCCACCACCCCCGGACTCCGGCTGGACGCGGTGGTCACCGCCAACCCGGAGCGCCGGGAGCAGCTGCGGCGCGAGCACCCCGACGCCCGCGCCGTCGACACCCCCGAGCGGCTGCTCGCCGAGCCCGAGTCGCTCGACCTGGTCGTCATCGCCTCCCCCAACCGCACCCACGCGCCGCTCACCCGCGCCGCCCTGGCCGCGGGGCTGGCCACCGTGGTCGACAAGCCGCTGGCCGGGACCGCCGCCGAGGCGGCCGAGCTCTGCGCGCTCGCCGAATCCGGCGGCACCCTGCTCACCGTCTTCCAGAACCGGCGCTGGGACGGCGACTT
Organism: Kitasatospora putterlickiae; assembly: GCF_039527695.1. Taxonomy (NCBI): domain Bacteria; kingdom Bacillati; phylum Actinomycetota; class Actinomycetes; order Kitasatosporales; family Streptomycetaceae; genus Kitasatospora; species Kitasatospora putterlickiae. Next base: position 5,348 of record NZ_BAAAKJ010000278.1, on the reverse strand, counting down.
CCTCACCGCCTCCCGGCTGGTCCGCGAGGGCGCGCTCGGCCGGGTGCACCGCTTCGAGTCCCGCTTCGAGCGCTTCCGGCCCAAGCCCAAGCCCGGCTGGCGCGAGCTCGCCGACCCCGCCGAGGTCGGCGGCACCCTCTACGACCTGGGCAGCCACCTCGTCGACCAGGCGCTCACGCTCTTCGGGCCGGTCGACACCGTCTACGCGGAGATCGACGTCCGGCGCGACGGCGCGGTGGTCGACGACGACGCCTTCGTCGCCCTCACCCACGCCGGCGGCACCCGCTCCCACCTGTGGACCAGCGCCCTCGCCCCGCTGGTCGGCCCGCACCTGCGGGTCCTCGGCGACACCGCCGGGTACGTCAAGTCCGGCATGGACCCGCAGGAGGCGGCGCTGCGCTCCGGCCTGCGCCCCGACGCCGCGGCCCCCTGGGGCGCCGAGGACCCGGCCCGCGACGGCGTGCTCGGCACCGACGGGTCGACGGTCACCGTGCCCACCAACCCGGGCGACTACCCCGCCTTCTACGCGGGCGTCGTCGCCGCCCTGGCCACCCCCGGCACCCCGCCCCCGGTCGACCCGCGCGACGCCGTCGCCACCCTCACCGTCCTGGAGGCCGCCCGCGCCTCCGCCGCCACGGGCACCACCGTCCGCCTCGGCTGACCCCTCACCCGGGACCACCGCTGAACTCCGCTGAACTCGGCCCGCCGCCCTGCCGCTCCGCTCCCCCGTTCGCCTACGCTGCACCCCGTGCAGACCTGGGGGGAGCGGTATCAGCAGGGCCTGACGGACAGTGCGGAGCGCGAGCGGCGGGCCCGGGCCGACGCGGCCGCCCTGCGACGCCGCGGCTGGGCCCGGGGCGAGAACGTCCAGTGGACCCCCCTCACGGTGACCACCCCGGACGGCCGCCTGGTGGGCCTGCGGGTGGTCCGGGTCGGCTCCGGCCCGCCCGCCGCCGACGTCGCCGGCAAGCCCGGGGCCCGCTCCGACCTCCTCGTCGGCGTCCTGGGACTCCTGGCCCTCCTGGCGGAGTTCGTCGCCGTCCTGATGCTTCTGGGCCTCGCCGTCCAGTGGCTGTTCGTCGAACTGACCGGCCGCCCGCGCTGGGCCGTCGTCGCCACCGCCGACGGCGTCCCCCTCACCGTCCAGCGCACCCGCCGCCGCGAGCAGGCCCTGATCGCCGCGGCCGCCCTCGCCGACCGCCTCGAACGGGAGGGCACCGCCGCCCTGTACCTCCCGGCACCGGCCATCGTCGGCAGCCGATGAGCGCGGCGCCCCGCACGATGGCCTGCAACGCCGCAGCCGGGCCCGGGGCGAGAACATCCCTTGCACGGGCCACGTCGAGGTGACCGGCCCGGACCGCACGGCCGTCCACCTCTCCGTCGTCCGCCTCTCCGGCCCAGCGGAAAGCGCCGCGGAGTCCGGGCCTCGACACCTCGGCCCTCGCCTCGGACACCTCCGGGCTCCGCTTCCCCCCGCTCGTCACCGGCCGCCGGCTGCCCGACGAGCCGGCCGACCATCCGCATCACGCCGTCCAGCGCACCCGCCGCCGCGAGCGGGCCCGACCGCCGCGGCAGCCCGCACCGACCCAGGGAGCATCCGATGACCGACGAGGTGGACGAGCGGCGCGCCGCCCGGGAGGAGCAGCGGCGGCGGGAGCGGGAGTGGACCGCCGAGTTCGAGCGGCGGGCGTCGGCGGCCGACGCGGCGCGGGCGGAACGCGCGCGGGCCGAGCGCACCGCTGCCCTGCGGGCGGCCTGGGCGGGCGGCGAGCGGGGTGGGAGCCACTCGTTCGCGGAGGTCACCGGCCCGGACGGCGGGGAGCCGGTGCGGATCGCCGTGGCCTGGCTCGGCCGGCACCGGGCCGTGGCCAGGGCCTTCCGCGACGGCCCGACGCACGGCCAGATCAGCGACCCGCTGGGCATCGCGATCGTCGCCGTCGCGGCCCTCGTGCTCGGGCTCGACCACGGTATCCGCCGACTGATCCTCCGCTTGTCCGACCGGCCGCGCTGGGCCGTCGTCGCCGCCGTGGGGCCGGACGGCAAGCCCGTTCTCGTGCACCACGACCGTGACGAGCGGCCCGTCGCCCTCGCCGCGGCGGCCCTGGCCGACCGGGTCGAGCGGGAGGGCCCGACGGCCCTCCGCCCGACGGGTGGCCGGCCGTGATCAGACGCCGATGACCTCGACGGCCGAGCCCAGCCCCTTGAAGTCGGAGACGTTGCGCGTGTACAGCGGCAGGCCGTGCGCGGAGGCGATCGCGGCGATCATCAGATCGATCCGGCGCGGGCGCGGCTGGCGCCCGGCGGCGATGGTCAGGGTCACCAGGGTGCCGTAGCGGGCGGCGGCGGCCGCGTCGAAGGGCAGCGGCTCGAAGTCCGCCATCGCCGCGCCCAGCACCTCCATCCGGGCCGCCCGGCTCACCGGGTCGCGGGCCATCGAGACGCCCTGCTGGAGTTCGGCGAAGGTGATCGCGGTCAGCTCCGGCACGGCCGGCAGGTCGGCCGGGCTGAGCAGGGCCAGGTCGATGTAGACGCAGGTGTCCAGCACCCCGGCCGGGCGCCGCCGGGAGGCCCGCCGCCGCTCAGCCACGCGGCCGCTCGAACGGGTCGCCGTCCTCGTCCCCGATCAGTTCCTCCGGGCCGAAGTAGTTCTCGGCCTCCTTGCGCATCTGCTGGTAGTCCACGCGCGGGAGCTTCACGTGCCGCGCCACCAGCTCCTCCGCCGTGAGCCGCCGCCGCCCCGCGACCGGCCGCAGCTCGGCGACCTCGACCCCGTTCCTGGTGATGTGGAAGGTCTCCCCCGCCTCCACGGCGTCCATCACCGCGGCGGAGTTGTTCCGGAACTCCCGCTGGGTAATCGTCTTCATCCTCCCAAGGTAGCCCCGTGTAGCACCTGCGGCTACACCCTCGCCGCCGGCAGACTCCCTGGACCGGGAACCGGGGCACGGGCCCGATCGTCTTCCTGCTCTGAAGACATGGCTCCGGAGCACGTGAGGAGGGCAGGGACGTGGCGGTGGTCGCGATGCTGCTCGGCGTGCTGCGGGTGCTGAGTGGTGGGGAGTGGCTCGCCGAGGGTGGCGGGTCGCTGACCTCGGTGGCGGCCGCGGCGGCCGTGGTGCTGGTGGCCGGGGCGGTCGCGGGGGCGCTGGTCGTCGCGCGGCTGCTGGGGGCGCGGGCGCCGGCGAACGTGCGGGACGGGATGCTGCGCAGGCGCGCGTTCCGGACGGCGTTCCTGCCGCAGCGCGATCCGGACGCCCGGGGCCGGCGGCGCCCGAGGGCGCCGGGAGCGGCCCCGGGGGCCGCGTAGCCCCGGCAAAGATCCGCAAGCGCGGCCGTCCTCCGTCGACCACTCGTATCCCGAGACCCCGGAGGGCTCGCTCCACCATGTCCGTTTTCGCTGTTCTCGACCCGGCCGTCGGCCTGGCCCACGACGTCGTCGCCGCGCTCGCGCACGTCGTCCCGACCGCGCTCGCGATCGTCCTGTTCACCGTCTGCGTCCGGCTGGCGCTGCATCCGCTGGCGCGGGCGGCGGCGCGCGGGGAGAAGTCGCGCGCCCGGCTGGCACCGCGGGTCGCCGAGCTGAACCGCAGGCACAAGGGCCGTCCGGAGAAGCTCCAGGCGGCGCTCGCCGAGCTGTACCGGGAGGAGAAGGCCTCGCCGTTCGCGGGGTGTCTGCCGATGCTGGTACAGATCCCGTTCTTCTCGGTGATGTACCGCCTCTTCACCACCCCGAACGACCTGCTCGGCCACACCCTGTTCGGCGCCCCGCTCGGCCTGCACGTGGGGCAGGCGCGGGGCGCGGGGCAGTGGGCGGTGTTCGCCGTGCTGTACGCCGGCCTGGCGGCGGTGGCGTACGTCGGCTTCCGGCGGGCCCGCCGCGCCCAGGCCGAGCAGGCGGCGAAGGCCGACGGCACTCCGCCGCAGCCGGGGCTGGCGGTCCTGCCGTACCTGTCCTTCGGCACGGTGCTGTTCGCCGCCCTGGTGCCGCTCGCGGCCGGGGTCTACCTGCTGACCACCACCGCCTGGTCCGCCGCCGAGCGGGCCTGGCTGTACCGGGACGGCGCGCCGGAGCCGGCGGGCGGCGTCGCGCTGGTGTGACGCCCGGGTCGGAGCGGGCGCCGGTCCTCCTCTAGCCTGTGTGATCGTTTGGGCCGGTCGGCCGGACGATCACACGGGTGAGATCCCACAGGCGAAGGGAAGGGTCGGACCATGACGGTCGCTGCTCCGGCGTTGGCCGAGTTGCGGGAGGTCTGCCAGCCGCAGGCGAAGCTGGCGAGCCGCAACGGGGAGCACTGGGCGGGGCGGCTCTACATGCGCGCCGTCTCGCTGCGCGTCACCCGGCAACTGGTGCGCACCTCGGTGTCGCCGAATACCCTGACCTGGGTGATGGTGGTCTGCGGGGTGGGCGCCGGAGGGGCGTTGCTGATCCCGGGGCTGCCGGGCGCGGTGCTCGCGGTGGTGCTGATGCAGGGCTTCCTGCTGTTCGACTGCGTGGACGGCGAGGTGGCCCGCTGGAAGAAGCAGTTCAGCATGGCCGGGGTGTACGTCGACCGGCTCGGCGCGTACCTGGCGGACGCGGCGCTGATGATCGGCGCGGGCGTCCGGGCGGCCCGGGGCGGCTCGGAGCTGTGGGTGTCGGTGGGCCTGGCGGCCGCGCTGGGCGTGGTGCTGCTGAAGGCGTCGACCGACCTGGTGGACGTGGCGCGGGCGCGCAGCGGGATGGCGCCGGCGGACGAGGAGTCGACGCAGCCGCGGTCGCAGGGCATCGCGACGGCGCGACGGCTGGCGTCGGTGTTCAAGATCCACCGGGTGACCAACGGGATCGAGGCCTCGCTGGTGCTGCTGGCGGCGGCGGTCGTGGACGCGGTGGTCGGCCACACCGACCCGACGCAGGTGACGGTCGCCGCGATCACCGTGATCACCTGGGGGATGGTGGTCGCGCACCTGGCGTCGATCCTGTCCTCCTCCCGCCTGCGCTGAGCGGGCGCCGGGCCTCCCCCTCCGACGGCGCGCCGACCT
>NZ_BAAAKJ010000278.1:0-309 GCF_039527695.1 Kitasatospora putterlickiae | reverse complement strand
GGCGAGGAAGGACGCGCACGAGAACTCGCCTGTGATGACGATGCGTTGAGCGACAGGGCGACCTGCGTCAAGCCCGGTGATGCCGAGGGACCTGCCCGCCGCCCCCGCCGTTCGGCCGGGCCGTGCCATACCCCGGAGGGCCGCCGAGGCCGGTCCGTAGGACGACGCGAATGATCCCCACGCGTGCGAACTTGGCCTCAGGGGCCCGGAGTTCGGGCCCGGGGAGGGATCACCGTGAACGTCACCCGCACCACCCTGCCACCCGCGCCACCCGCGCCGCGCGGCTCGCCGCCGTCGCGCTGGCCTGGT
>NZ_BAAAKJ010000277.1:0-6863 GCF_039527695.1 Kitasatospora putterlickiae | reverse complement strand
GCCGGCCGCGCGGCGGGCCGTTCCCCCGTCAGCGCGGCCGGAGCGGCCCGCGGGGCCCGTTCGACCGGCTGCGGCCGGCCGCTCTCACCGCGCACCGCGGCGTCCAACTGCTCGGCTGCCTGATCGCCGCCGGCTGGGCGGCCGGCTTCCCGCTCGTCTCCGACCTGCCCAACCAGCGCCTGTGGGGTAACCTCGCCGCCCCCGCCTACCTGCTCGCCGGGCTGCTCTGCCTGGTCCTGCCGCGCCGCTTCGCCGCCCGGGCCGGAGCGGCGGCCGCCCTGCTGGGGGCCGTCACGGTGCCGCTGACGGCCCTGGTGCTGCAGGGCCGCCACCAGTCCGAGGTGATGGTGGTCGAGCGCTCCGCGCACCTGCTGTTCAGCACCGGCAGCCCGTACCTGCCGCACCCGGTGGTGGTCAGCGACTACAACCCCTACCTGCCGGCGATGTCGCTGTTCGGGGTGCCGCGCACCATCCTCGGCGAGGGCAACGCGCTCGCCCGGCTCGCCGGGGACGCCCGGATCTGGTTCGCGCTGGCCTTCGTCGCCTGCCTGCTGGCGAGCTGGCGGCTGCTGAGGCCCACCCGGGACCGCGCGCCGCTGCTGCCGCTGGCCGTGCTCACCGCCTCGCCGCTGGTCGCGCTGGCGCTGGTCGGCGGCGGGGTGGACCTGCCGCTGATCGGACTCTGCTGTCTGGCCATGGCGCTGGCCGAACGGGACCGGACCATCGCCGCCGGGCTGGTGCTGGCCCTGGCCGGGACCCTGAAGTGGACGGTCTGGCCGGCGCTGCCGGTGGCCGTCCTGCTGCTCTGGCGGCTCTACGGGCGGAGGCCGGCCGCCCGGGCCGGGCTGACCGCGCTCGGCGCCGCGTCCGCCGTCCTGGTGCCGTACGTCCTGGCGCGGGCCGAGGAACTGCGCGAGCAGGTGGTGCGCTTCCCGCTCGGGCTGACCGCGATCCAGACGCCGGCCGGCAGCCCGCTGCCGGGCAAGGTGCTGGCCGGGTTCGGGCCCACCGGGCACATCGCCTCGCTGGTGCTGCTGACCGTCGGCGGGCTGGGGGTGACGGTCTGGCTGCTGGCCCGGCCGCCGGTCTCCGCGATCGCCGCCGCCGACCTGCTGGCCGCCGGGCTGGCGATCGCCTTCATGCTGGCCCCGGCCGGGCGGTTCGGCTACCTGGCGCTGCCGGCCGTGCTGATGATCTGGCCCCGGCTGGCCGCCCGGCGGTGGAGCGCCCGCCCGCCCGGACCGTCGCCCTGCCTGCTGGCACGCACCGGGCCCGCCCTGCCGACGGTGCGGTAGGGCGGGCCCGGGCGAACACGGGGGCGTCAGCGGTTGCCGGCGGCCTTGATGATCGAGGCGACGGCGGGGCCGGCGGCGTCCACACCGTGGCCGCCGCCCTCGACCTCGGCGGCGACCGCGAGGTTGCCCCGGTAGGCGGTGAACCAGCTGTTGGTGGTGGCGATGCCGGTCGCCTCGGCGGAGCCGGTCTTGGCGCCCGCGTTGTCGGAGATCCCGGCCATCACGTCCTTGGCGGTGCCGCCGGTGGCGGTGGCGGCCATCATCTGGCGCAGCTTGCCGGCGACGTCGGGGGTCATGTCGCGGGCGGCCTTCTGCTGCGGCAGCTCGGCGACCAGGACCGGCTGCTTGAAGGAACCGCTCTGCACGGTGGCCGTGATCGAGGCGATGGCCAGCGGGTTCATCTGGACCTTGCCCTGGCCGATCGACTGCATGGCCTGCTCGTCCTTGTTGGTGCCGGCGTCCGGCACCACCGCGTCGAAGCTGGGCAGGCCGGTCTGCCAGTTCAGGCCGATGCCGTAGACGTCCTTGGCGGTGGTGGTCAGCGCGCCCGGCTTGAGGCTGGCCAGGCCCTGGTCGATGAAGGCGGTGTTGCAGGAGATCATGAAGTCCTGCTGGAGCGTGTTGTTCGGGTACGCGTCCGGGAACGAGTTCGGGATCTTCTTCGGGTTGCTGCTCAGCGCCGGGCAGGCCACCGGGGTGTCCGGGTTGATCCCGGCCTCCAGCAGGGCGGTGGAGGTGAGGATCTTCAGCGTGGAACCGGGGGCGAGCTGGCCCTGGAAGGCCCGGTTCAGACCGGTGACCGGCGCGTTGGCGAAGGCCAGGACCTGGCCGGTGCTCGGCTCGATGGCGACGATCGAGCCCTTCTTGCCGCCCAGGTCGGTCATCGCCTTCTCGGCGGCGGCCTGGAGGCCGGCGTCGATGGTCAGCTTGAACGGCTTCGGGGGCTTGGGGTCGACGATGGTGAACAGCCGGTCGGGGGCGCTGTTCTGGTCGGCCGTGTTGGTGATCACCACACCGGTGCCGTTGTCGCTCTGGTCCTTGTTCTGCTCCGCGAGCAGCTTGGCGACCTTGGCCTGCAGGGTGGGGATCAGCGGGGTGATCGAGGGGCTGTTCAGCGCCTTGTTGTTGCGGTCCACCACATTGCCCGCCAGCGGGGGCAGCGGCTGCACGGAGATCGTCTCGCCCGGGGCCAGGTGCGGGTGGATCACCGAGGGGGCCCAGTGCACGGCCGGGGTGTTGTCGCTCATCTTCACGACACCGAGGAAGCCGTTGTAGTCCCAGACCCGGTTGGTGCCCTCGAACTCGGCGCGGGCCTTGAAGCCCATCAGCGTCCCGGTCGGGGCGGCCGAAGCGGAGGCGGAGGCGGAGGCCGAGGCCGAGGGGGCCAAGGGGTCGGTGGGGGCGTCGCTCGGGGTGGCGGGGGCCGTGCTCTTGGCGGGAGAGGGGGTACCGGTCGCCGAGGCGAAGGCCGCCGGGGTGGCCGGGCCGCCCGGCGCCAGGGTGAGCCCGCTCGGCTTCACCTGCTCCTGGAACGCGGTCAGCGCGGTGGTCGCGGCCGCCGGGTCGTCGGTCAGCGACGCCGCCTTGGCGATGTCGCCGGCCGCCCAGGCCTCCAGGAAGTCCTTGGCCCCGGCCGCGGCCTGCTCGGCGGTCGGCGGCTCGGCGACCACGGTGCGCTGCTTCTTGGCGGCAGGCGCGTCCTTGTCGTCCGAGCCGCCGACGAGGCTGTACGCCCCGTAGCCGCCGGCGGCGAGCATGGCGACGGCCACGCCGGTGATGATGCCGGTCTTCGCGCCATTGCGCATGGTGAGGTTCCCCCAAGGGTCAGGCGATCGGGCCGCAGCCGGAGGGTGGCCGGATGCGCGTTCGGAGCCCAGCCTAGGCAGCCGGACTCCGTGCACCGACGAAGGGACCGGGTCTTGTGACGGTTCTGGTACGTGCCGCACACCACTCCGGTACCCTTCGCCGCTCCGCTCGCCGGTCCGGTGGCGGCACGCGTCAGATCCAGGTGTTGAACCACATCCGCCGGCGCCAGTCCTCCATCGGAATCGTCTCGCCCGTGTACAGGGGGTGGAAGAAGAGGAAGTTCCACATGATCAGCAGGACCACCAGGCCGCCCGCCGCGGCGCCGATGACCCGCCGGTCCCGGGACGCTCCGGGCGGTCCGATCAGCGCGCCCACCAGCATGGTCACGGCGAGCACCAGGAACGGCACGAAGCAGACCGCGTAGAACAGGAAGATCGTCCGCTCCTGGTAGACGAACCACGGAGCGTAGCCGGCGGCCAGGCCGCAGAGCACCGCGCCGGCCCGCCAGTCGCGCCGGGCCGCCCACCGCCACAGGCAGTAGACCAGGGCGATCACGCCGGCCCACCAGAGCAGTGGGGTGCCGATGCCCAGCACCTCGCGGGCGCACTCGTCCACCGCGCAGCCGGCCGTCCCGCGCTTCGGGGACTCGTAGAAGAAGGACACCGGCCGGCCCAGCACCAGCCAGCTCCACGGGCTCGACTGGTAGGTGTGCGGGTCGCTCAGGTGGGTGTGGAAGTCGTAGACCGTCGAGTGGTAGTGCCAGAGCGAGCGCAGGCCCTCCGGGATCCACGGGTAGTCGGTGGAGCGGCCGACCGCCCAGTCGCGGCCGTAGCCGCCCTGGTTCGGCACGCTGCTGCTGGCGAACCAGCCCCACCAGGAGGTGATGTAGACGACCACCGAGGTCACCACGATCGAGACGAAGGCGGGCACCGTGTCCCGGGCCAGCGTCCACAGGTAGGGGCGCTCGGCGCCGGCCAGCCGCCGCGAGCCCACGTCCCACAGCACCGTCAGCAGGCCGAAGGCCGCCGCCACGTACAGGCCGCTCCACTTGGTCGCGCAGGTCAGGCCGACGCAGACGCCGGCCGCGATCCGGTACGGGCGCCAGCCCAGGTTCATCCGGCGGGCGAACTCCGGGTCCGGCCCGCCACCGCGCTCTTCGAGACGGGCGGCGATCCTGGCCCTGGTGCGGTCGCGGTCCAGCAGCAGGCAGCCGAAGGCGGCGAGGATCCAGAACATCACCACCAGGTCCAGCAGCGCGGACCGGCTCATCACGAAGTGCAGGCCGTCCACCGCGAGCAGCAGGCCCGCCACGCAGCCCAGCAGGGTCGAGCGGAACAGCCGGCGGGCGATCCGGGCCACCATCAGCACCGAGAGGGTGCCGAGCAGGGCCACCGCGAACCGCCAGCCGAAGGGGTTCATCCCGAACAGCTGGATGCCGGCGCCGATGATCCACTTGCCGACCGGCGGGTGCACCACGTAGGAGGGGTTCGACTGGTACGGGACCGGGTCGCCCGCCATGATCCGCTCGTTGGCGCCCTCCGGCCAGCTGATCTCGTAGCCGCCGTGCCAGAGCGCGTAGGCGTCCTTGGCGTAGTACGTCTCGTCGAAGACGATCGCGTTCGGCGTGCCGAGGTCGCTGAACCGCAGCGCGCCGGCGAACAGCGCCACCGCGAGCGGGCCGAGCCAGCCGGCCCAGCGGACCAGCCAGGACCAGAGCGGCTCCGGCAGGGACAGGCCCACGCGGAGCAGCAGCGGCGAGGGCGGCACCCGTTCGGGGGTGACGCCCGGGCCGTCCGGCATCGGCGGGACCAGGCGCTCGGCCAGGGGCGCGGCCGGTGGCGGCGCGTAGCCGAAGCGGGCCAGTCCGCGCAGCCAGGCGGGGCGCGGTGGCGGGGGTATGGAGCCGTCGCCGCCGGGCCCGCCGGGGGCGTCGCCGGGGCCGGCGTCGCCGTCCGGATCGCGGGGGCCGGGCAGGGCGGGTGACGGCTGGTCCGTCAGGACCGGCACGCCGACGTCACCCCGCGCGGTGTGGTCTGTACCAGTGGGCGTCTGCGCCGCCGTGTCGCCGTTCATCCGCCACATCGTAGGGGCGCATCGTGAGCCTGCCGAGGCTCCCTCCGAAGCTGCCCGAAACGTCACCAAAAACACCCGGGGGCCGGTTGCTGGAAGGATGGGACCCGTGACAGGAGTACTCGTACTGGCAGGCACCCCCATCGGCGACGTCGCGGACGCCCCGCCCCGGCTGCTCACCGAGCTGGCCACCGCGGACGTGATCGCGGCGGAGGACACCCGGCGGCTGCGCCGGCTCACCCAGGCACTCGGGGTGACCCCGGCCGGGCGGGTGGTCTCCTACTTCGAGGGCAACGAGGTCGGGCGCACCCCCGAGCTGGTCGAGGCGCTGCTCGGCGGCGCCCGGGTGCTGCTGGTGACCGACGCCGGGATGCCGTCCGTCTCCGACCCCGGCTACCGGCTGGTGGCCGCCGCGGTCGCCGCCGACGTCAAGGTGACCGCGGTGCCCGGGCCGTCCGCGGTGCTCACCGCGCTGGCGCTGTCCGGGCTGCCGGTCGACCGGTTCACCTTCGAGGGCTTCCTGCCGCGCAAGAGCGGCGACCGGGCCCGGCAGCTGGCCTCCGTCGCCGCCGAGCCGCGCACCATGGTGTTCTTCGAGGCCCCGCACCGGATCGCCGAGGCGCTCGCCGCGATGGCGGAGGCGTTCGGCGCCGAGCGGCCCGCCGCCGTCTGCCGCGAGCTGACCAAGACCTACGAGGAGGTCCGGCGCGGGCCGATCGGCGAGCTGGCGGCCTGGGCGGCCGAGGGCGTCAAGGGCGAGATCACCGTGGTCGTGGCGGGCGCGCCGCCGGCCGCGCCGCAGGAGCTGACCCCGGCCGAGCTGGCCCGGCTGGTGGCCGTCCGGGAGGAGGCCGGCGAGCGCCGCAAGGAGGCGATCGCGGCGGTCGCGTCCGAACTGTCGGTGCCCAAGCGGGAGGTGTTCGACGCGGTCGTGGCGGCCAAGAACGCGGCCGCGGCCGGCCCCGGGCGGGCGGCCGGCGAACCGTCCTGAGGTGTCCGCGGCAAGCCGCTGAGCTGCGGGTACGCACCGTTCGCCGACGATGTGCCGCAGCGCGCTCGGACGCGTACCGTGGAGAGAAGGCCCCGGGTTAAACACCCGTCGAGCTGAAGCTTCGGTCGAGGTTTCCGGAGAGGACCCACCCTTTCGTATAGGGATTCCCAACCCGCCTCCAAGACTTCACAAGACGGGCATCGCCCGGGGTGTTCCGGGCATTTCCTGGGATGGAAAGACCCAGCCGGGCGAGCGCCCGGCGGGCGCTGGGAGACGGCTATGAGCGAGACGATCGGTAGCCCCCGCGGTGGCAACGCCCTGAGCGACCCCGGCCCGAGCGGCACCGGCCCGAGCGGCCGGACGCACACTCCCGTCGAGACCGTCCGGGAGGCCTACTCCTTCGCGTGCCTGAGCTGCGGGTACGGGTGGGAGCAGGCGTACGACATCGAGCACCACGTGGCCCGGGACGGGCACGTCGTCTTCGAGTACCACGCCAACGGAGTCCGGGTGCCGTCGCCGCTGCTGAAGCCGACCTGCCCGGGCTGCGGCGGCCACACCGTGCGGATCATGCGCGAGGGCCGGGTGGGCGTCGCGGACCGGTCCTGGCAGCACGCCCCCGGGTACGCGGCGCACGCCGAGCCGGCCGGGTCGGCCGCGGCGATGGCCCGGCCGGTGGCGGCCGAGGCCGCCCCGGCGGGCGG
>NZ_BAAAKJ010000276.1:379-7474 GCF_039527695.1 Kitasatospora putterlickiae | reverse complement strand
GGGGACCGTTCGCGGCCGGAGCGTTCGCGGGCGCGCCCGGAGCGGGCGCCGTGGGCTGACCGGTCGGCACGGAGCCCGGCGCGGGCTGCTTCCCGGGCCACGGTTCCGCGGTGGACCGTTTCACCGGAGGGCTGTCCTGGGCGGCCTTGGGCGTGCCGACCACCGCGCCGCCGTTCGGCAGGTCGAGGAAGGCCATCCCGCCGGCCGGCACCATGCCCAGCTCGGCGGCCCGGCGGGCCAGCGCGTCCGGCGCGGAGTTCTGGTCGATCTGGTGCTGCAGCCCCTGCTGCTCGTCGGTCAGCACGGTGGTCTGCCGCTGCAGCCGGGACAGCTCGAAGGAGCCCTCGTTGAGGGCGGTGTTCAGCGCCAGCAGCCCGAGCAGCCCGGCCCCGAGCAGCAGCACCACCAGCACCGCGAAGGGCGTCCGCCCCCGCACCGGCCGGCCCGGGCGCACGGTGATCCGCGCCCTGCCGCTCTGCCCGGGGAGCAATCGGCTCCCCGCCCCGCCTCCGGCCACCGGCCCCACTGCCTCTCCTCCGCCCTTCGGACCGCCCCGGTGCCGGTCAGCCCCGGGTGCTTCGGTCCCTGATCCTCTCCGCCACCCGCAGCCGCACGGGCGCGGCGCGCCGGTTCTCCTCGATCTCCTCCTCCGTGGCCAGCTCGGCACCGCGAGTGATCAGCTTCAGCCAGGGCTGGTGCTCCTCGGGGATGAACGGCAGCCCCGGCGGGGCGGTGGTGGTCGCCCCGGCCGCGAAGTACTGCTTGACCAGGCGGTCCTCCAGCGACTGGTACGACATCACGACGATCCGCCCGCCGAGCGCCAGGACGTCCAGCGCCCCGGGGATCGCCCGGTCCAGGACCTCCAGCTCGCCGTTGACCTCGATCCGCAGCGCCTGGAAGGTCCGCTTGGCCGGGTTCCCGCCGGTGCGGCGGGTGGCGGCCGGGATGGCGCCCCGCACCAACTCGACCAGACGCGCGCTGGTGGTGAACGGTTCCTTCTCGCGCTCCCGGAGGATGACCGAGGCGATCTTGCCGGCGAACCGTTCCTCGCCGTACAGCTTGAGGATCCGGGCCAGCTGGCCGTGGCTGTAGGTGTTCAGCACCTCGGCCGCGCTGATCCCGCGGGTCTGGTCCATCCGCATGTCCAGCGGCGCGTCCTGGGCGTAGGCGAAGCCGCGGTCGGCCTCGTCCAGCTGCATCGAGGAGACGCCGAGGTCGAACAGGACGCCGTCGGCCTTCGGGACGTCCAGGCGCTCCAGCACCTCGGGGATCTCGTCGTAGACGGCGTGCACCAGGGTGGCCCGGTCACCGAAACGGGCCAGCCGCTCGCCGGAGAGCTTGAGCGCCGCCGGGTCGCGGTCCACCGCGATCAGCCGGACGTCCGGGAACTGGGTGAGCAGGGCCTCGCTGTGGCCGCCGAGGCCGAGGGTGGCGTCCACCACCACCGCGCCGGGCCGGGAGATCGCCGGGGCCAGCGCGTCCATGCACCGCTGCAGCATCACCGGGACGTGCTTGGGTGCCGGCTCGTTGGTGGTCATGCGCTGTGGCGCCCTTCCTCGGTGCGAAAGCCGCCCGACGTCCGGGGAGCTCCGACCATTCTGACCCACCAGGCCGCGGAGCCGTCGCACGGGCCGGGCCGCGCGGCCCGTGGTCCCCGCCCGCTCCTGGGGAAGGTCGTGACCGCCCGGCGCCGGGGAAGGTGCGCCAGGTGGCACGGGGAGCGGGTGGAGGCCACGGGCCGCGTCGGTCACCGCACGGCCGGAAAGGCCCGGTTGACGGGCCCCGGCGGGTGTGCTCCACTGCGCCGCAACTCTATCGCGCGCACCCCGTCAGTCAATGGCCCGCTCCGGCGCACCACCCGGGCGGCGGTACGGATCACCGCAGGTCGCGACGGTGCTCGTGGCACATGCCAGGGGCCCGGCGCACCACCCGGTCGGCCGACGGAGCGCCGTCCGGGCGTTGTGGATATGCCTTCGATCACAGGGGCCCGCTCTGTAGCAATCAGCCCCACCATGAACGCGGAAATCGCACTAACGTCTTCACCATGACAGTGACCCCCGACCGGCCCACGCCGACCGCCGCTGCCGACTCCGCCACACCGGCCATCATCGACCGCTTCGTGGCGGCCAACCGCGAGTACACGGCGACCTTCCGCGACGGCGGCATGGACGCCAGCCCGGTGCAGAAGGTCGCCGTGGTGGCCTGCATGGACGCCCGTCTCGACCTGTTCGCCGCGCTCGGCCTCGAACTCGGCGACGCCCACCTCATCCGCAACGCGGGCGGCGTCGTCACCGACGACATCATCCGCTCCCTCACCATCAGCCAGCGCGCCATGGGCACCCGCTCGATCGCGCTGATCCACCACACCGGCTGCGGCCTGCTCGGCCTGACCGAGGACTTCCGGCGCGAACTGGAGGCGGAGGTCGGCCAGCGCCCGCAGTGGGCGGTCGAGGCCTTCGTCGACCTGGACGGGGACGTCCGGCAGTCGATGCAGCGGGTCCGCACGTCCCCGTTCCTGCTGCACACCGACGACGTGCGCGGCTTCGTGTTCGACGTCCACACCGGCCTGCTGCGCGAGATCGACTGACCCCCGCCCGCCCGACCGGCCCGGCCAGCGCCGTCCGGGCCCCGCCGGGCGCTCCCGGGCCCCTTCCGACCTGCACGGCCCTTCCAAGTGGTGACTTCTGGGCTCCGCAGGGGGGAGAATGCGCCTGCCGGTCTGACCTCGAACCACCTGGGGCGGCCAGCCGCAGGCCGTCCCCCGGCACCCGGCTCCCGCACGCGGAACCGCGCCCGGAGGGGCCGCGTCCAGCATGGGGTGGGGCCGGGCTCGGTGGGAGTCCGTCGTGGTGTGCCAGGGAGCGAACGGGTGACGAGCTACAGCGATCAGGCCGGTCTCAACGGTCGTGCGGGGGGCGGCCAGGAGGCGGCGGGGTACACCCCGGTCGGCCTGCCGGAACTCGCCGCCGTCGTCGACCGGATCCGGGCCAACATCGAGAGCGTGATCGAGGGCAAGCCGGAGGCCGTCCGGATCGCCCTGACCGTGCTGCTCGCCGAGGGCCACCTGCTGCTGGAGGACGTGCCCGGCGTCGGCAAGACCATGCTCGCCAAGGCGCTCGCCCGGTCCGTCGACTGCACCGTACGGCGCATCCAGTTCACCCCTGACCTGCTGCCCTCGGACGTCACCGGCACCAACATCTTCGACCAGCAGCAGCGCGACTTCGAGTTCCGCCCCGGCGCGATCTTCGCCCAGATCGTGGTCGGCGACGAGATCAACCGGGCCTCGCCCAAGACCCAGTCCGCGCTGCTGGAGTCGATGGAGGAGCGCCAGGTCACCATCGACGGCACCAGCTACGAACTGCCCTCGCCGTTCATGGTGGTCGCCACCCAGAACCCGGTCGAGATGGAGGGCACCTACCCCCTCCCGGAGGCCCAGCGGGACCGCTTCATGGCCCGGATCTCGATGGGCTACCCGAGCCCCGAGGCCGAGTTCGCGATGCTCGACGTGCACGCCGGCGCCAGCCCGCTGGACGACCTGCAGCCGGTCGCGCACGCCGCCGACATCCTCAAGCTGATCGACCTGGTCCGCACCGTGCACGTCGCCGACCCGGTCCGCCGCTACGCCGTCGACCTGGTCGCCGCCACCCGCTCCAGCCACGAGCTGCGGCTCGGCGCCTCGCCGCGCGCCACCCTGCACCTGGTCCGGGCCGCCCGCGCCGCCGCCGCCCTGGACGGCCGGGACTACGTCACCCCGGACGACCTCCAGCGCCTCGCCGTCCCGGTGCTCGCCCACCGCCTGATGCCCACCGCCGAGACCCAGCTCAGCCGCCGCACCGCCGAGCAGATCGTCGCCGACCTGGTCGCCCGCCTGCCGCTGCCGCGCCCGCAGCAGGGCGGCACGGCCGTCCGGAGGGGCTGAGGGTGGGCCCGTCCGACGAACCGTCGGGCCTGCGCGCCGGCCTGCGCGGCCTCACCACCCGGGGCCGCTCCTTCCTCGCCGCCGGGCTGACCGCCGTGGTCTGCGCGTACGTGCTCGGCCAGGACGCGCTGCTGCGTGTCGGCGTGCTCCTCGCGATACTCCCGCTGGCCGCCGCGCTGCTGCTGGCCAACACCCGCTACCGGGTCGCCAGCGGCCGCCGGCTCACCCCGCACCGGGCGGTGGCCGGCCAGGAGGCCCGGGTGCACCTGCGGGTGGACAACGTCTCGCGCGTCCCCACCGGTGTGCTGCTGCTGGAGGACAAGGTCCCGTACGTGCTCGGGCCGCGCCCGCGGTTCGTGCTGGACCGCGTCGAACCGCGCGGCCACCGCGAGGTCTCCTACCGGGTCCGCTCCGACCTGCGCGGCCGCTACCCGCTCGGCCCGCTCCAGCTGCGGCTCTCCGACCCGTTCGGGATGTGCGAGCTGAACCGCTCCTTCTCCGCCTCCGACGTGCTCACCGTCGTCCCGCAGGTGCTGGCGCTGCCCTACGTGCGGCTCAGCGGCGAGTGGGCCGGGCAGGGCGAGAGCCACACCCGCTCCCTCGCGCTGGCCGGCGACGACGACGTCATCCTGCGCGAGTACCGGGCCGGCGACGACCTGCGCCGGGTGCACTGGAAGTCCACCGCCCGCTACGGCGAGCTGATGGTCCGGCGCGAGGAGCAGCCCCGCAGGGCCCGCGCCACCGTGCTGCTGGACACCCGAGAGACCGGCCACCGGGGCAGCGGACCGGCCTCCTCCTTCGAATGGGCCATCGGCTGCGCCGCCTCCGTCGCCGCGCACCTGCTGGAGCGCGGCTACCAGACCCGCCTGCTCACCGACACCGGCCACGCCGTGCCCGGACTCGAAGGGGACGGCGGACACGGCGCCGCCGACACCTCCGGCGTCATCCTGGACGCGCTCGCCGTCGTCGACCTCTCCGACGGGGCCGGGCTCTCCCGCGCCGAGGAGCCGCTACGGGCGAGCGGCGAGGGCCTGCTGGTGGCCGTCCTCGGCGAACTCGACGAGGAGCAGACCGCCCGGCTCGCCCGGCTGCGCGGCCGCACCGGCGGCGCCGTCGTCTTCCTGCTCGACACCGGCACCTGGGCCGGCCTGCGGATGCTCGCCCCCGAGACCGGCGGCGAGGAGTTCCGCGACCGGGCGCGCCGGCTGCGCGAGGCCGGCTGGACGGTGCTCACCGTCCGCGCCGGCGACTCCGTCCCCGACCTGTGGCGGGCCGCCGACCGGGCCGAGTCGCCCGCCCCCTACCGAGAAGAGGCCGGCGCGTGACCACCCGGGCCAAACTGACCGTGTACTCGGCGCTGGCCACCGCTCTGACCGCGCTCTGTCTGACCCCGCTGCTCACCTCCAAGGGCTGGATCGTCCACGCCTTCCTGGTGGTCGCGGTCGTCGCGGCGGTCGGCGCCGGACTGCGGCGCACGCCGTTCTACCGGTGGACCGTCCCGATCGGGCAGCTGGTGGCGCTGTTCCTCATGCTGCTGCTCGGCTTCGCCGCCTCCTCGGCGGTCTTCGGCGGCGTCGTGCCCGGCGGCCAGTCGGTCCGCACCCTCGGCCGGGTCCTCGGCCAGGGCTTCACCGACGTCCGCGACTACGCCATCCCCGCCCCGCCCAACCCCGGCCTGCGGCTGATCCTGGTCGGCTCGGTCGGACTGATCGCCGTCCTGGTGGACACCGTCGCGGTCACCTACCGCCGCTCGGCACTGGCCGGGCTGCCGCTGCTCGCGCTCTACTCGGTCGGCAACGGACTGGCCGGCGACCAGGGCAGCTGGCTCTGGTTCGCCGCCGCCGCCACCGGCTACCTGGTGCTGCTCTTCGCCGAGGGCCAGGACCGGGTCTCCCGCTGGGGCCGGATCTTCCGCGGCTCCGAACGCGGCGAGGGCGGCGGCCTGGGCGCGCTCGGCCAGAACGGCCGCCAGGTCGGCGTGGTCGCCCTGGTGTTCGCCCTGCTGGTGCCGGCCTTCCTGCCACGCTGGGGCTCCGGACTGCTGCCCACCGGCTCCGGCACGGTCTCCGGCCGCAACGGCGGCGCGGGCGTCAGCAGCCTCGATCCGCTGGTCGCCCTGACCGGGGCGCTGCCCAACCCGCGCGGCGTCGAGCTGCTGACCTACTGGACGGAGAACCCGGCCGCCGACTCCACCTATCTGCGCACCGGCGCGCTGGACTCCTTCGACGGCGACAGCTGGAAGCGCGGCTCGACGAACACGGTGCCGTTCACCGGCGAGCTGCCCGCCCCTGAAGGCCTGGGCCCGCTCGAAGCGCCCGAGGCCAAGGCCGAGATCATGATCGGCAACCGGCTGGACGACGCCTGGCTGCCGCTGCCCTACCCGGCGCGGACCGTCAGCCTGCGCGACAACGGCGCCTGGCAGCTCGACGAGGACACCGCCAGCCTGATCCCCGCCAAGGACAAGGCGATCAAGGGCCTCAAGTACACGGCCACCGGACTGAACGTGCAGCCCACCGCGACCAACCTGCGCGGTGCGCCCAAGCCGCCCGAGCGGATCACCAAGCAGTACCTCACCGTGCCGTCCGACCTGCCCAAGGTGGTCGAGCAGACGGCGCGCGACATCACCAGGAACGCGGCGACCCCGTACGACAAGATGGACGCGCTGCGCAACTGGTTCACCGGCCCCGACTTCACCTACGACGCCACCACCAGGACCGACAGCGGCAGCGACGCGATGGCGGACTTCCTGGCCCGCCGGCGCGGGTTCTGCGTCCACTTCGCCTCCACCATGGCGGTGATGGCCCGCTACCTGGGCGTCCCGTCCCGCGTCGCGCTGGGCTTCACCCCCGGCAACTCCAAGGGCAACAACGTCTACTCGGTGACCGACGCGATGTACCACGCCTGGCCCGAGCTGTACTTCGAGGGCTACGGCTGGCTGCGCTTCGAGCCCACCCCGAACCGGGGCGTCCAGCCCGACTACTCGGACCCGGTCTCCGCCCCGGCCACCCAGCCGACCACCGCGCCGGCCCCGCAGCCGGAGGCCAGCGCGCCCGTCCACACGCCCTCCGCCAACCCCGACTGCGACGCCAAGCTGCGCCGGACCGGCGACTGCGGCGACGAGCGCGGCACCGCGGCCGCCCACGCACACGTCGGGAGAAGAAGTGGCGGACAAGCGG
>NZ_BAAAKJ010000276.1:0-298 GCF_039527695.1 Kitasatospora putterlickiae | reverse complement strand
GTCCGGGAAGACCCTGGCCGCCGTGGGCGCCGCCCTGCTCCTGGTGGCGCTGCTGCTCACCCCGATGATCTGGCGCGCCCTGCTGCGCCGGCGCCGGCTGGGCGCGGGCGGACGGCGCCGCCCCGGCGGGCCGGGGCCGGGCGGGCTCACCGACGCCCAGGTGCTGGCCGCATGGGACGAACTGATCGACTCCGCCTGGGACCTCGGCATCCCGCCGGACGAGTCGCGCACCCCGCGTGCCGCCGCCCGCCGGATCGCCGAGAGCGGCGAGCTGGACGAAGCCTCGGCGGGCGCCCCC
>NZ_BAAAKJ010000275.1:0-1704 GCF_039527695.1 Kitasatospora putterlickiae | reverse complement strand
GCGGCGGACCCCGCCGCCCGGGGTCCGCGCAAGGGCGTCGACACCAAGGCCCTGAACGCCGCGCTGAACGGCCTCGTCGACTCCGGCGGCGTCTCCGCCGCGCTGGCCCGGGTCGGCGACCGCGGCCACACCCTGTGGAAGGGCGCCGCCGGCGTCGCCGACCGCGCCACCGGTGCGCGGGCCACCGCGGACGGGCGGTTCCGGATCGGCAGCGTGACCAAGACCTTCGTCTCCACCGTCGCCCTCCAACTGGTCGCCGAGGGGCGGTTCGGCCTGGACGACCGGGTGGAGACCCTGCTGCCGGGCGCGCTGCCGAACGGCGCGGACATCACCCTGCGCCAGCTGCTCAACCACACCAGCGGGGTGTTCAACTACACCGAGGACGACGCCTTCGACATCGAGCGGCCCGGCGCCATCGAGCAGTGGCTGGAGTCCGGCCGCTACACCCGCTGGACGCCCGAGCGGCTCATCGCGCTGGCCGGCGCCCACCCGCCGTACTTCGCGCCCGGCCAGGGCTTCCACTACTCCAACACCAACTACGTCCTGGTCGGCCGGATCATCGAGCGGGCCACCGGCCACAGCTGGCAGCGGGAGGTGGAACGCCGCGTCATCCGCCCGCTGGGCCTGACCGGCACCTCCATGCCCGACCACGAGACGACCGTCCCCGGCCCGCACGCGCACGGCTACTACGAGCTGCCCACCGGCCCGGTCGACGTCACCGCGCTGGACCCGAGCATGGCGGGCGCGTCCGGCGCCGGGATCTCGACCACCGCCGACCTCAACACCTTCATCACGGCCCTGATCGGCGGGCGGCTGCTGCCCAGGCCCCAGCTCGCGGAGATGATGACGGCCACCCCGCAGAGCGAGGGCCGTTACGGCCTGGGCCTGGAGCGGGCGACCACGGACTGCGGAGTGCTCTGGGGCCACACGGGCGGCATCCCCGGCTACAACACCTTCCTGTACACCAGCGCCGACCTGCGTCGGCAGCTCGCCGTCTCGGTGAACCCCCAGGGCCTCTCGACCCCGCCGGCCACCGAGGAGGCCTACAACAGGCTGCTCGCCGCCGGGACCTGCGCCGGCTGACCCGAAGCCCCCCGGCCCCCCGCCCCGGCCCCCGGCCGCCGGAGCGGGGGTGCCATGATGGCCCGCACCTGAGGGGCCGTCGTCGCGAGGAGGACAAGAGATGGCAGAACCGCTGATCGCCGAAGTCGGGGGCCGGGTGCCCGCCGTCGACCCGGGCGCCTTCGTCGCGCCGAACGCCGTGGTGGTGGGCGCCGTGACGGTCGGCGCCGGCGCGAGCGTCTGGTACGGCGCGGTGCTGCGCGGGGACGCCGAGGCGATCACGGTCGGCGCCGGCAGCAACGTCCAGGACAACTGCACCCTGCACGCCGACCTCGGCTTCCCGCTGGTGATGGGGGAGCGGGTCTCGGTCGGCCACAACGCCGTGCTGCACGGCTGCGTGATCGAGGACGACGTCCTGGTCGGGATGAACGCCACCGTGCTCAACGGCGCCCGGATCGGCGCGGGCTCACTGGTCGCGGCGGGCGCCGTGGTGCCGCAGGGCATGGAGGTGCCGCCCGGCTCGCTGGTCGCCGGGGTGCCGGCGAAGATCCGCCGCGAGCTGACCGAGGAGGAGCGGGCCGGCGTCAAGTTGCTCGCCGAGGGCCACCTGCTGCTGGAGGACGTGCCCGGCGTCGGCAAGAC